>JAIXUW010000337.1 GCA_027483355.1 Alphaproteobacteria bacterium | reverse complement strand
GCCGCACTCCGTGGTGCCCCAATACCATCACTTGTTGGGATTTCCAGGCCGGCCACAATGTGCCAGAATCGCGCGGAGGAGCGACCAGCCTCGACAACCTCGTGCCTATCTGCTCACGCTGCAATCTGTCCATGGGATCCGCCTACACGTTCCCCGAATGGGCAGCGCTCCAGACCGCACCGGCCGCAGCGCCCGCTCGCCTGTCCCTGCTTACGCGCCTCCTATGCCCGTGCTGGGCCCGTCAAGCCATTCCTGAACAGCCCGGCGTAATGTTGACCGCCAATCCCGCCAACGGGAAAGCACCTCCTCGCGATATGGCTCCAGGAGCTCCGCGGGGCGCGCGAGCATCTCCTTGACCATCGCCGCCGCCGCCTCCCAGGATACGGCGGGACGCAGACCCAGCGCCCCCGTCACCCAGTCCACCCACACACTGTTTGCCTCCGTGCGGACGACCAGCGGAATTGCTCCACACTCGAGCGCTTCGTAGAATCGGAACGTTTCCGGATTGTTTCCATCCGGGCACGCCACGAATACGGAGTCCAGCAGCATACTGATATACTGCTCACCCGTCAGCGCAGTCGGGTCGTTCCACTCGTTGAAAAAGCGAATATCCCCTTTCAAGCCTGTTCCCTCGAGTGCCCGCGCCATAGGACTCTCTTTCCGTCCCCTCCAACTTGTGCCCGCGAAGCTGTAGGCAAGTGTGCGGAACGGCAACCGCGGAGTATTTTTGATGGGGTCCTTTGACTTCTCTGCCAGTGTGTGGTGATACCCGAGCGGAATTGTCAGCGTCCCTGGAACGGTGCCCCGCTCGCGCAGATAGTTGCGCAGAACCCCTTTGCACCCGGACAGGTCATAAAACTCAATAGGGTCATTGCCGTGCTCATCGCTCAGATGTAGCACGCGGAAGGTTGCCCCAAACTCTGTCCAGCGCTCCAGCATATTTGCGACCACATGTGTGTGCGGACGCTGGACTACTACCACAGGACAGTCAGTCGGTGGGGGGTCTGAGGGACGAATGGTCTGAATCTCAATCGCCGTCGGACGACCCATGAGGTCAAGCAGCCACTCGCACTCGTAGAGCTTCGACATGTCCAGCGGAACAATGCTGACGAACCGGGCGGTAGATAGCTTCACCTGCTTATCCGTCACACGCGGCTGCGTCAGCGTCGGAGGTGGCGCAGCCGCCGCAGCGGGAGCAGCTGCCACTGGCGCCTCCAACTCCCTTTTGAGCTCTACAGCCGCCGTAGCAGGCGGGACGGTCCCTATCCGCACCGCACAATCACGCGAATCTGCGATGGCCTGTCCAATACACTCCTCCGTCATCTGTATCGTAGGGCCCGCACGTTCCTCCTCCGTAAAACGCTCATCATTGTTCCACAAGTCACTATCGAAGGAGTCCACGCGATTGAAATTATTGAACTCCGCCTTCGCATACTTCGGGTCGTCATCCTGGTAGCAGCCTGCCAGAAGTGGGTCAAAAACATAGGCCTTCAGCACATCCACCGGATTACAGAGAATGTGGTCCGCGCTTGTCCAATAGCCCCCCTTTCCGAGCAGCAACCCAATCACCTTTTGAGCTCCACGGCGAGTCAGAATATAGGAATAGGCGCAGAAGTGGAAATAGCGGTTCGGTGTCGGCTGCCCCCAGGAACAGTTCTCACCCACGCGACAGAAACTCGCATTGATGCGCTCCTTCACTTGCTCAAATCCGGGCCGATTCGGTGGTAACACACCTCCTAGATATATAATATCGTAGTCATCCGGTACCTCTCCAGCCTCCACTGCATCATCCCAGGCATCCTCCCAATCGGGGCGGAACTTCACATCGTCCTCCAGAATCAGATAGTTCTCAATATCCGGCGGCTCGTGCGCCAGCTTCCACCACACTCCCAGATGGGACAGGGCGCAGCCCGCAATAGCCTTCTTCCACAGGAAGTCGTTCGGTCCCAGCAGTGTCCGCAGGGCAGGGGTGAGTGTTAGCGCCCTTCCATCAATCGCTGGCCAACGCTCAACACGGTTCTGAAGCGCCGGATGAGAACTCCAAAAGCGTTCCAATCGGTCCTTTCGGCGGTCCAGATTAATGACGTAGGCATCGTCGATACGCGTCATAATTGGCTTATGGACCGTGAAGTTGCCACGATGTACATAAATTGCGCGACCAGTGGTGAATGTCTTACGGAGCGACTTGTCGCAGTAGATAGAGTCGAGTGGCAGGGTCGGAATACCCTGGCGAAGGCCGAGAATGCTCAAGATAGACTGGTCGTGACGGTGGCCAGTCGGGCGGCCACTGGCATCCATGCCGGCCCACTTCGGACCGGCAATCACCTCGCGACGGACAGCGAACTTGTAGGCAGCTGCAAAGAGGGTCTGCGCCTCCGGACTGCCTGCACGGAAACACATCAGACCTCCTAGCCGCTGTTGGGCGGCCAGCTCCGTATCCGTTACCTCCAGGGCGGAGCAGAAGGCCCGCGAGCACCAGCGGCGGTTCTCTTCCCGCGGGTCCTCCAACTGACAGGCACCTGCGGCCTGGGCGGCCAGGAGCCAATCACGCGGCCAACGGCACATGAAGCTACCGGCATCGGTGTAGAGAATCATCTTTCCACGGAGGGATTCGCGGAAGGTCAGCTCGCGATAGACCCATATCTTCCAGGCATAGTGCTCTGCTGCCCAAAAATCGGGAAAGTCCTGGGCGTCCTTTGGAGGGGACTGGTCAGGAAGACGCTCAAACGTTGTAAATTCGCCGAACTTCTCCACAAGCGCCTTTTCCGTATCGACTGGAACATCCGTTCCGAGGAATACAAGGGCTTTCATTTCGGGCGTATGCGCTTTCTGTGCAGCTGCTGAGGTTAGCCAGTGCTGGAGGGAGGGCAGGAAACGACGAGTCGCAGTGGTTGCGAGGATAGGAAGCTCTAGAGGGGTTGTGGGTGCGGGTGCGGCAGCTGCCACAGGCGCAGGCGCAGGGGCAGGCGCAGGGGCAGGGGCGGGCGCAGGGGCAGGGGCGGGCGCAGGGGCAGGGGCGGGCG
>JAIXUW010000051.1 GCA_027483355.1 Alphaproteobacteria bacterium | reverse complement strand
TTTTTTGATAAGCGCCGCACCCAGACCGTCACCAATCTTGCCGGTCAAACGGTTCAGGGCAGCGCCTATGACATCAAGCGGCTGCAAAAATACGAAGCGCAGATTGATCGCCTCAGCCGTGCGGCTGGGAATCCGCTGATCCGCCCTCAGGAAGAAACCCAGGCGCTTCTTAAAACGGCTTTTGCCAAAGCTGCACCACACGCCGCGCGTGTGACCGTGATTGCCGACCCCGAAGCAGCCGAAGGCGCCCCGTCCGCTTACGCCTTCGCCCAAAAAGATACGGTCACCCAGACAACCGTCAAACGCCTTTCCGCCTAAATTTTAAAGGACCGCAATATGAAACCCGTCAGCAACCAGACCATTACTGCCAGCCTTGCCAAGATGCTGAAGCCTTTTGTCAAACTGCATGACTTTCTCGAGCGGCGCGATCTGCCCGAAAGCGCGCAGCAATTAATTATGATCGCGCCCGTGCTGGCGGTTTTTACCGGTGCTTTGGCTCTGGTTGGTGTGGCGGCTTTTGCGCCGGCAGCCGTGGTACCAGCCTTGCTGGGTGCTGCAGGCATGGCTACCGCCATCGGCGTTGTCGGTCTTGGCGCCAATACGCTGATCAAAAGCGTCAACAAACGCGAAGACACCACGGCGGTGAATGCGGCGGGCCAGACCATCAGCGGCTCGGCTTTTGATATTGCCGCGGTCATGAGCATTGAAAACCAGATCAACGGCCTCACCCGTCGCCTCGATGCCAGCACCGATGCGGGCACGCAAGCGGCGCTTAACTCCAAAATCAACCTGGCCTTCGCAAAGGCAGCCCCACACATCGCGCGGCTGCAGGTGATCGAAGACCCCGCCGCCACCGATGCTACCCCCGCCTATGCCTTTGCCGTCAAGCGCGAACAGGCAACTGTCCAGCGTATCCCCGCCACAAATGCCTGAGCCGCAACTTCATTCCAATCACCCCAGCGGAGACCTGAAAAATGTCCGATAAAACCCCGCCCGTTAATGAAACCCCGGAAGAAAAAGAACGCCGCCTGCGGCGCGAAGATATGTTTAGCGATCTTGAGGAAAAACCGGCCAAGGAAACCCTCGCCAGTTTACGCGCACAGCGCGCACTGCTGCAGGGCGATAATGGACGACTGACCCTGTCGCTGGTCACAGCTCAAAACGATAAAGCACGCCTACTGGGCGAAGTCGAAGAAGCGCGTGCCTCGCTGCGCCGCGCCGAAGCCAAAGCAGAACAAGACAAAAAATTCGCCCTGGAAAAATTCATCAAGGAAACTTTACCCGTCATCGATACCCTTGAATTGGGCCTCAGCGCCATTCCGGCGGATGATCGCGCGGCCGATGCCAAATTCGATAAGCTCGCCACCGGCATTGAAAAAACGCTGGTGCAACTGACCGCCGTTTTCAACAAATTTGGTATTCGCGAAATCAACCCACTGGGCGAGACCTTTGACGAAAACAAGCATTACGCCCTGGGCACGCAACCGCACGACAGCGCCGAATCCGACACCATCGTGGCGGTCAAGCAAAAGGGTTATGAGATCGAGGGGCGCGTCATTCGCCCCGCTATGGTCTTTGTGGCCCCGTAAAGCCCCGCTCAGCCCCCTTGAATATTCAGCCAAAAGACGCCACATTAGGCGCCTTGATCATGCATTTTTTGAATACTACGGAGGGAGCCCGCTATGACCACCGCGCATCCACAGGACGACAGCACGCCAAACCAAGAACCACCCGCTGACGACCACGCCCCCGTAAGCGATGATGTCGTGGTCAATTTGGCCGAGGCCGCCCCCACTGCACGTATAGCCGAGCTTGAAGCAAAACTGGCCGAGAGCAACGACCGTGTCTTGCGCGCCTTGGCCGAGGCCGACAATACCCGCAAGCGCCTGGAAAAAGAGCGCCTCGACACTTCAAAATTCGCCATCAGCGGATTTGCGCGTGATTTGCTAGCGGTGGCCGATAACCTGCGCCGTGCCTTGGCCGCCATCACGCCCGAACAGCAAGCGGCCAATGCTGAACTGAAAAATATCTATATCGGCGTTGAAGCAACCGAGCGTGTGCTGCTGCAGCTTTTTGAGAAAAACGGCATCAAAAAAATCGAACCACTGGGCCAGTCTTTTGACCCCAATCAGCACGAAGTCATTTTTGAAAGCGACATCCCAGGTCAGGCGGCCGGCACCATCGTACAGGTGATCGAGCCCGGTTATACCATCCATGACCGCCTCTTGCGCCCCGCCCGCGTGGGGGTAGCCAAGGGCGAAGAAGGTATTGACGCCGGCGGGCGTCTAGATACAAGTGCGTAGAGACAATTAACCTACTGATATATATTATTTTTTGTCCATTGACAGCCCCACCCGCATTTCATAATATGCGGGTGGTTTTTTCGTATAGTTTTATTCAGAACGGTGGCACCTCATGACTCATGATGCTTTGCACGCATACCCTTTTCTTGGCCGCGTCATCAATACGCAGCGCGATTTTTTGCGTGACCTAGGCGTCGATGTTCCGGCCGAGTTGATCGAGCTGCAAAAGAATGCCTGCCTTGAAGTGCATCGACATTCGCCGTCTAATCACGCCACCAAAGAAGCCATCATGACGGTGATCGTCCTGGCTTCCAGCCCACCCCAGCTTTACGACCGGGTCGAAGCCAGTGGTGACGTCATGATCCGTAGAGCCGTACAAGAGCTCCGCGCCGCCAACCCGCAAGACCCGCTGACCCCCCTGTTGTCACAAGCAAAAACCGCTATCGGTATTGCGATGATGCGTCTCGCCGCCCAGACCGAGATGACCGCTGAACAGGCTCGCGCCATGTATGCCCGGGGCCTCAACAACGACGCCGAAGAAGTCCGCAATTTCTCCAATCTCGATGCGCCCGCGCTGCGCGAAGAATACGCCCGCACCAAACGCGCACTGATGGCGCGCCTGCAAACCATTTTCAGCCCAGCCCCCCCGAGCCCCCCACGCCGCCCCGGCTTTTAACGCTCTTCTACAAGGGTTTTTTAACGATGCAGTTTTTATCAAACACCCAAGCATTTTTGACCAAGCAAAAACAAAAAACGATTGCCGCCGCCAATAACGCCATCGACAGCAGCATCCGTGGCAGCATCCGTCTGGCTTTCCGCATACTTTTACGCACGAAAATCCGCGGCATGGACAACTTCAAGACCGTGGCTGGCAAGCCTACCGTCATCGTCGCCAACCATACTTCGTTGCTGGATGGCGTCTTGCTGGCATCCGCCCTGCCGGTCAAACCCGCCTTCGCCATTTCCACCGATCAATACGAGAAATTCACCAAGAACCCGGTTATTCGCTTTCTGTTTGACCGTCTCACCATTCTGCCGATTGACGCGACCAAGCCGCAAGCCATCAAGACCATGGCGCGCCTGGCGCAATCGGGGACACCGGTGATGATTTTCCCCGAAGGTCGCCTGACGCCCACCGGCGCCATCATGCAGATCTTTGATGGTGCCTCGGCTGTTGCCGATGCGGCGGATGCGTATATCGTGCCGGTTCATATTAAGGGTCTGCACTTTTTGCCCTTCGGCACGCTGTCGCTGAAAAACTATCCACGCACGCTATTTCCCGATGTGGCGGTGACGGCCCTTGCCCCCCGCAAGCTCGACATCGCCGATGGTTTATCGGGCCGTACCCGCCGCAAGGCGCGTTTGCAATCGCTGGAGCGTATCATGCACAGCCTGCAGGTCGAGGCGATGGATGACAGCGTCACCCTCTATGATGACCTGCGCGCAACCGTGCGTCATTTTGGCCGTGGCCGTATTGCGATCGAAGACCACACGCGTACGCGCCTCAGCTATGGGCAGGTCACCACGGGCGCCGAAGCGCTGGGGGCTGCCCTGAACAAGCACACCCGCCCTGGCGATGCGGTGGGCTTTTTGCTGCCCAATTCGAATGCCGCCGGCGTTGCTTTCTGGGCGCTGCAATCCCAAGCGCGCGTGCCGGCGATGCTGAATGCTTCATCCGATGCGCCGACACTGCAATCCTGCATCGACACGGCGGAGATCAAAACCGTCATCACCTCGCGCACCTTTATGCAGGTGGCCAAGCTAGAAGACAAAGTGGCGGCACTCGCCGAAAAAGCCAAAATCGTCTACCTCGAAGATATCAAGCCGACCATTGGTCTGTCGCAAAAGCTTTCGGCGCTCGGTCGCAGCCATGGCCTTCTGCCGCATAAAAAATACCCCGTCTCGGGCCATGACCCGGCCGTGATCCTTTTCACCTCGGGTTCCGAAGGCCCGCCCAAAGGCGTCGTTCTCAGCCATGCCAATATTCGTGCCAATGTGGCGCAAGTGACCGCCATCGCACCGATCACGCCGGGCGACAAAGTCTTCAACGCGCTGCCGATCTTTCATTCCTTTGGTCTGGGCGGCGGTCTGATCATGCCGATGCTGCGCGGCATTCCGTCGTCGCAATACCCGACGCCGCTGGATGGCAAATCCATTCCCAAAGCCATTTATATGTCGGACGCCACTGTCATGTTCGGCACCGATACCTTCTTGCGTCTTTATGCACGCGGGACCGACAGCGACGCCGATATGAACAGCCTGCGGATGATTTTTGCAGGTGCCGAGGCTTTGACCCAGGACACCTACGACACCTATCTGCAACGCTTCGGCGTCAAAATTTATGAAGGCTACGGTATGACCGAAGCATCGCCCGTCGTTGCCATCAACCTGCCCGGCATGAACGAGCGCGGCACCGTCGGCCGCCTGCTGCCCGGCATCGAAGCACGGTTTGAACCCGTGCCCGATATGGAGGATGGCTATAAGCTGATGATCAAAGGGCCAAACGTGATGTTGGGGTATTTGAAACCCGAGCTGCCCGGCCAAATCCAGCTACCGCCCGGCGGCTGGCACGACACCGGTGATATCGTGCGTCGTACCGATAAAGGCCACCTGCTGATTGCCGGCCGCGCCAAGCGTTTTGCCAAAGTGGGCGGCGAGATGGTGTCGCTGGACGCGGTCGAACATATCGCCCGCGCCGCCAGCCCGACGGCCGAACAAGCGGTTATCTTGCGCCAGCAACCCGGCCAGGCCGATCAGATCATCCTTTACACGACCGATGCCGCGCTGAAGCGTGACCGCCTGGGCGCCGCCGCTAAGGAACTCAGCCGCTCACCCCTGGGCCTGCCCGCTAACGAAAACATCCGAGTGGTCGCGGAAATCCCCAAGCTGGCCACCGGTAAAACAGACTACGTTCGTCTGAAAAAGCTGGATGAAAGCTTTAATGCGGCAGCCCAGCCTGCGGCCGCGCCCGTTGTCGCCACCCAACCCGTGGCCAAGGGCGGACCAAAGCCATGATTGCCATGCCCACACTCGAAAAATACCCGCTGGTCATACAAGCCTTGCACGACATCACCCCACCGGGCGGCATTACCGCCGATCAGCTGCAATATTTCGAGAGCGTCACGGCGATACTTGATGGCTGTCTGGTTGTCCGCAACCGTGAAGAGTTGCTGGCCATCCATATTCTTACCAGTGCCCACCCCGATTTTTATACGGATGCCCGCCTGCAGCACGTGCACGAGACCTATGGCGAGACCGCCTTTGCCGTCACCAGCGCCTATCGCACCGCCGGTCAGCGCGATGAACTACAGGCGCAGTTTCCCTTCATCGGCTATTTCGAGGACGCCGACCATATCGTGCATTTACGCAGCCTTGCCGGTCAAAAGCACGACAGCGCGGCACTGGCCCGTATGCGCCATCATGCCCAGGCGCTCAAACAAAGCCTGATCCCGTTCGACAGCACCGAGGTACGTCTGCGCGCCTATCTTTATGCGGCTTATCAGCGTATTCCCGGCGTCACCGATACTCCCGCAGCGCAGCAAAAGCCGCCCAAACGTTGACAGCAGGCGATCGCTTTCTCATACTGAGCTTCCTCAGGAGAATAAGGGTTTTTGTATGACTGGTTACACCCGCTATCCACTTGTCGAGAAGGCGTTGGCTGAACAAGCCGCGATCTTTGCTACCTCGACCGATGGGGCGCCGATCATGCTGACCGCCGCCACCCACCGCGCCCTGGGCCTGATCGACGCCCACGTGCAAACAAGCGATGCCGTTAAAGAATGTATTTTGACCGTAGCGGTCTTGATGCATTGCCCGCCCTATCTGGCACTAAAATCAGACCGCTTTGCCGAAGACTATCACCCCCACGTGCAAGCGATGCTGGATACGCACACCAAATCACCCGGCGTCACCGCCGCCAATGCGGACCTGGTCCAAGTCTATAGCGCCATGTTCATCGCCAATGCCGAAAACCTGCGCGGCGCCATTGTCGCGACCACCGCAGCGGATCGCATGTGGCTCAGCGATATGCGCGACAGCCTGTCTGATTACGCCGAAGACCGCGCGGTTTTTGCATCGGCCATCGCACCAGGGCTCCGCCAGATCGAAGAAGACCTCATCGCCGATACCCTGGGCATCTTGAATGCCAAGCTGGCCCCGCCACCCAAGCCCCCCAAAATACGCCCGCCTAAGTCATAAATTGACATAACAAGATCCGCCTAACGTGATCTGGCCGAGGCTTTTTACCGTATAAACTACATGCGCGTATGCGGCTGCCCATTGGGACCACATAACCGCTGTCAAAGCGCTTCACTTCGGCCCTCAGGGGGTGTAATTTTGCGCCAGCGCGCTATCTTTCCATCGCGCGCATTCGGCCAGAAACACTTCAGAGCCGGAGACGGAAATAGTGGAATGGTGCCTGGTACAGGGCTGTTCCCGGAATTTGCCACTGAAAGGAAATAAACATGAGCAAAATCATCGGTATCGACCTGGGCACGACCAACTCTTGCGTTGCCATCATGGAAGGCGATAAACCCAAAGTCATCGAAAACATCGAAGGGGCGCGCACGACGCCCTCGATGGTTGCCTTCGCCAAGGACGGCGAGCGTCTGGTCGGCCAACCCGCCAAGCGCCAAGCCGTCACCAACCCCGACAAAACCCTGCACGCCATCAAGCGCCTGATCGGCCGCCGCTTTAACGAGCCCGAAGTCGTCAAGATGCGCGAAAAAGCGCCCTTCAAAATTGTTGAAGGCGACGGCGGTGCTGCCTGGGTCGAAGTCAACGGCGAGAAAATGGCCCCCAGCCAGATTTCGGCGATGGTCTTGCAGAAAATGAAAGAAACCGCCGAGGCTTATCTGGGCGAAAAAGTCACCAAGGCCGTCATCACGGTGCCCGCCTATTTCAACGACAGCCAGCGCCAGGCCACCAAAGACGCCGGCAAAATCGCGGGCCTCGATGTACTGCGCATTATTAACGAGCCGACGGCGGCAGCGCTTGCCTATGGTCTCGATAAAAAAAATCACGGCACCATCGCGGTCTACGACTTAGGGGGCGGTACCTTCGACGTTTCCGTTTTGGAGATCGGCGACGGCGTCTTCGAAGTCAAATCGACCAACGGTGATACCTTCCTGGGCGGTGAAGACTTTGACCTGCGCCTGATCGACTTTTTGGCCGATGAATTCAAACGCGAAAACGGGATTGATCTGCGCTCCGACAAGCTTGCCCTGCAACGCCTGAAAGAAGCCGCCGAAAAAGCCAAGATCGAGCTGTCATCTTCGACTCAGACCGAAGTCAACCTGCCGTTTATCACGGCCGATGCTTCGGGCCCGAAACACCTGGTGCTGACGATGACCCGCGCCAAGCTGGAACAGCTGGTGGGCGACCTGATCGAAAAAACGCTGGAGCCCTGCAAAGCGGCTTTGCGTGATGCCGGTCTCAAAGCCAGCGACATCGATGATGTTGTTTTGGTCGGCGGTATGACCCGTATGCCCAAGGTGATCGAACTGGTCAAAAACTTCTTTGGCAAAGAACCGCACCGCGGCGTCAACCCCGACGAAGTAGTGGCCGATGGGGCTGCCATTCAGGGCGGCGTTCTGGCGGGTGACGTGAAAGACGTCCTGCTGCTGGATGTTACCCCGTTGAGCCTCGGCATCGAAACCCTGGGCGGCGTCTTTACCCGCCTGATTGATCGCAACACCACCATCCCCACCAAAAAATCGCAGACCTTCTCGACCGCGGAAGACAGCCAGAGCGCTGTCACCATCCGCGTCTTTCAGGGCGAGCGTGAAATGGCGGCGGATAACAAAATACTGGGTCAATTCGATCTGGTGGGTATCCCGCCCGCCCCCCGCGGCATCCCGCAGATCGAAGTCACCTTTGATATCGATGCCAACGGTATCGTCCACGTCTCGGCCAAAGACAAAGCCACCGGCAAGGAACAGCAGATTCGTATCCAAGCCAGCGGTGGCCTTTCAGACGACGACATCAAGCGCATGGTCAAAGAAGCCGAAGAAAACGCCGGTGCCGACAAGGAGAAACGCGCGTTGGTCGAAACCCGCAACCGCGCCGAGTCCCTGGCCCATACAGCGGAGAAAACGTTGAAGGATGCTGGCGATAAAATCCCTGCCGAAGACAAGAACGCGGTGGAAGCGGCGATCGCCGAAGTACGCAGCGCCCTCGAAAGCGGCACGGCCGATGACATCAAGCGCAAAACAACTGCCTTGGAAGAAGTCGCCATGAAGCTGGGTGAGCATCTTTATCGTGCCGAGCAAGAAACCGCGGCGGGCGCCGAACCGTCACAGTCGACGGGTGGTAGCGCCAAAGACGGTGAAACTGTCGAAGGCGAAATTCTCGATGCCGACTACACCGAAGTCGACGGCGAGGACAAGCGCAGCACCAAACACTAAACCCGATGTCATCCTTCGGGGGCGACCCGCCCCCGAAGGATCTCGCGCCTGTCGCAAGAGATCCTTCGCTTTGCTCAGGATGACACCTTTCTTTTTTTGCGAATTAAAAACACATGGCCAAACGCGATTTTTACCAGGTTTTGGGCGTCGATAAAAAAGCCAGCGCGGAGGAGCTGAAAAAAGCCTACCGCAAATTGGCCATGCAATATCACCCCGATAAAAATCCCGGCAATAAAGAAGCCGAGGCGAAGTTCAAAGAGATCAGCGAAGCCTACGATACCCTGAAAGACGACCAAAAGCGTGCGGCCTATGACCGCTTTGGTCATGCCGCGTTTGATGGCGGCATGGGCGGTGGTGCGGCACGTGGCGCCGGTGGCATGGGCGGCGGTTTCGCCGGTGGCAATTTCTCCGACATCTTCGAAGAAATGTTTGGCGACTTCATGGGCCAGCAAGGCCGTGCCCGTGGCGGCGCTGAGGGGGCGCGGCGCGGGGCGGACCTCACCTATGAGCTCGATATCACCCTCGAAGAAGCCTTTGCCGGCAAAGACGCCGCTGTCAAAATCGCCAGCTGGCAGGGCTGCCAGACCTGTAACGGTTCGGGCGCCGAAAAAGGCACCAAGGCCGAGACGTGCGCCACCTGCCGCGGAGCTGGGCGTATCCGCGCACAGCAGGGGTTCTTTACGGTTGAGCGTACCTGCCCCGGCTGTAATGGTGCCGGGCAAACCATCAAAACACCTTGCGGTACCTGCAGCGGTTCGGGCCGGACGCGCAAAGAGCGCAGCCTCTCGGTCGCTATCCCCGCCGGCGTCGACCATGGCACCCGCATCCGCGTCACTGGCGAGGGCGAAGCGGGCCTGCGCGGCGGACCGTCCGGTGACCTCTATGTCTTTCTATCGGTGAAACCGCACCGCTTTTTCCAGCGCGAAGGGGCGAACCTCTATTGCCGCGTGCCCGTGGCGATGACCATGGCGACACTCGGCGGCGCCATCGAAGTCCCCACCATCGAGGGCAAGCGCATCAAAGTCACCGTCCCTGCCGGTACCCAAACCGGCCAGCAATTCCGCCTGAAAGGCAAAGGGATGTCGGTCTTGCGCCAGCAAACGCGCGGCGAGATGTTCGTCGAAGTGGCCGTCGAAACGCCCGTCAACCTCAGCAAAAAACAAAAAGAATTGCTGCAGGAATTTGCCGGCGACACCCCCGCCACCAAAAACAGCCCGCAATCATCCAGTTTCTTCGACAAGGTCAAAGACCTCTGGGAAGATCTGAAGGATTGATCAGGGCTCGGCTATTTCCCGGCGCACCTTCATCAGAATGCGGCCAAGGTGATTGTGGCCATGCCCTTTGATCAGGTCAAAACCGAAAAAATCATCGCCCCAAGTGTTGCCCTCGATCAAGAGGGCATCACCCGTCTGCAAAAGCTGATCGCGCAATAGAGGATTTTTATCGCTGTATTTCTGGCGGTTCAGTTCCAGCATAATGGCCAGCCGCGCCGCATCGGTGTAATCGGGGCGCAGCGGAAAATCGGGTTTGCGGGTTTCAGCCTTCGCCTCCGCAGGCGTCATCTTCTGCATTTTCTGACGCATCGCCATATCCAGTGTTTTCCACGCCATATAGGCATTCTCGGTCGAGGCGAATCTCATCCGGGGCAAACCCTGTTCCGCTGGTAATGTCACGCGACAAGCTGCAAAATTACTCATGAAGTTGAATTCATCCCGAAACGCCAGAATGACCTGGCGGGTTGTTTCCGCTGGGTTCATGGCATAAGAGCCCTGATTTCGCTGCGTTGTCATTTACGAGCCCCTGTGGGATTGTGATGATGAAGGTATGATTGGATAGCCCACTCTAGTCGATACGTAAAACAAAAAGCAAATAATGCCTTATTTTTCTCGCACGGCAAGCTATTCTGAAAGCCTATAGGGCAGGAAAAATGAACATGAAAATTGGCATTTTGGGCGCCTCAGGGCGAATGGGGCAATTGCTGGTGCGCGAGGTTTTGGCGATCGATGGCGCTCATTTGGGGGCGGCCGTTGTCTCCAAGCAAAGCCACGTCCTGGACCAGATCGCGGCAGATACGATTGTCTATAGCGCGGATGCGGCCGCGGCCTTTGCGGCCTGTGATGCCTTGATTGATTTTGCCCTGCCCGCCGCCGCCGCCCATCATGCCGGCTTGGCAGCACAATATAAAAAACCTCTGGTCATCGGTGTCACCGGTATGGATGCCGCCACGCAAAGCGCGATTGATGCCGCCGCCCAGGACACGGCCATTTTGCAATCAGCCAATATGAGCCTGGGGGTGACCCTGCTGGCGGCCCTGGTTGAACAAGCCGCCGCGCGTCTCGGCGATGATTTTGATATCGAAATTTTTGAAGCCCATCATCGCCACAAGCAAGACGCGCCGTCAGGTACAGCCCTGTTGCTAGGTCGTGCCGCGGCGGCGGGCCGGGGTGTTGATCCCGCTACCCATATCAGTCCCCCCTACCCGCCGCATGGGGTGCGCGAAAAAGGCAAAATCGGCATGAGCGTCTTTCGTGGCGGCGATGTCGTGGGTGAACACACGGTGACGTTTGCCGGGTCGGGCGAACGGGTCGAACTCGCCCACAAAGCGACCGACCGAGCCATTTTCGCGCGTGGCGCTGCGCGCGCGGCGCTGTGGCTCGCCACGCAGAAACCGGGCAAATACAGCCTACGAGATTTCTTAAGTATTTGATTATATTATATTATATTATATTATAAAAAACTTGATTTTCCTTTTTCTACGTGTATTCTGACAATTCACTATGATAAAAAAACCATGCAAAGGAAAAGTCTATGGCTCAATTCGAAACCAATTCTCCAGAATGGGAAACCAAAACTGTTCACATCAATGGCGCGGCCGTTTTGTCGGTCAGCTTCAACGAAAAAGCAAATACTACAGAAATCAATATCAAGCCGGGGGCTACCTATATAGCTCAGGGCGCTTTTGCCTTTCAAACCGCCTCCCCCAGCATTGTTCCTGTCAAGGGAACTCCGGAAGAGGTCAAGAAAAAGCTAGGCCTTTAACCGACGGTACTTGATTAAAAAGCCGCCCTCGTAAGGGCGGCTTTTTTATTAAACGGCCACGCCCTCAGCCGTCAAAAGAGCCTTCTTGGCACCCGGCCCCCAGGCGAATTTCAGCTGAGCCGCGCGGCCTTTGGCCAGGACGCGGTGACATGGAACAATCAGGGTGAGTGGATTTTTTCCCACCGCCGTGCCAACGGCACGCACCGCATTGGGGGCGCCAATATCCTCGGCAATATCGCTGTAACTGACGGTTGTGCCTTTTTTGATCTTTAGCAGACGCAGCCACACGGCACGTTCGAAATTGGTGCCGATCAAGACCAGCGGCAGCGACAGGTTTTTCGCCTTACCGGCCCAGAGTGCGGCAATCTCGCGCGCAAGCTTGGCGGCCATTTTATCATCGCGCAGCAACACCGATTGGGGAAAGCATTTGCGCAGCTTATCGGTTTTGGCGGTCATCCCCGCCCAGCAGAGGCCGCGGTCATTCACCGCCACCATAAAGGGGCCGATGCCCTTCAGCTCGGCCACGCCGAAACGGATGAGCGGGGCCACGTCGGCGGCTTCACTGCGGTCATATTCATAGATGGTTTTGGCCATGGGAGAATCTCC
>JAIXUW010000085.1 GCA_027483355.1 Alphaproteobacteria bacterium | reverse complement strand
GTTAATCCGGAAAACATCAAATATTTCAAAGTCTTTGCCTCTTTAGCGCGCGGCACTGCTTTGATATAAAGGCGCATTCGTCCTTTTATTGAACCGGAGAAACAGATGTCCCTCGCCAAAAAAACTGCCCTCGTCACCGGCTCCACCAGCGGTATTGGCCTGGCGATGGCCACGGCCTTTGCCAAACAGGGCTGCAATATCGTCATCAACGGCTTTGGCGAGCAAAGCCTCATCGACAGCATCTTAAAAGATCTCAAGGCCGCCGGTGCCCCCGATGCCATGTACAGCGGCGCCGATATGCGCAAAGCCGATCAGATTGCCGCCATGGTGACGGATGCCGAGAAAAAATTCGGCAGCGTCGATATCGTCATCAACAATGCGGGTATTCAATTTGTGGCGTCCATCGGCGAATTGCCGAGCGAGAAATGGGACGACATTATTGCCATCAACCTCACTGCACCCTTCCATGTGACTAAGGCGGTTTTGCCGGGGATGCAAAAACGCCAGTGGGGCCGCATCATCAATCTGGCCTCGGTGCAAGGTCTGGTGGGTTCGATCAATAAATCAGCCTATGTCGCCTCCAAGCACGGCATCATTGGTCTGACCAAAGTGACCGCGCTGGAAAATGCCACCAAGGGAATTACCTGCAACGCTATCTGCCCCGGCTTTACGCTGACGCCGCTGGTGCAAAAACAGCTGGATGCGCGCGCCGCCGAGCGTAACCTGTCACCTGAGCAAGCGGTTGAAAGCCTGCTGGGTGAAAAACAACCGATGATGAAATTCATCGAGACCGACCAGCTGGCGGCACTTGCCGTCTTCCTCGCCTCGGACGCAGCCGAGCGTATGACCGGCGTGGCACTCCCCATGGATGGCGGCTGGACAGCGCAGTAATTATAACGGCTTGCACGCTTACTGCCGCTTTGCTTTCGTGAAGTGCGGGAGGAATTCTTTTAGTAATCCACCCGCACAAAATATAACCCATGCGGCGGCGCAGTGGGGCCGCCGGCGCGGCGGTCGCGCTTTTCGAGGGCCGATTTCACGTCGTCGGGCCTCCATCGGCCTTCACCCACCAGTTTTAAGGTGCCGGTGATATTGCGGATCTGGTGGTGCAGGAATGACCGCGCTTCGGCCCAAAGCTCCAGATGGCGGCCATGCATCGCGCTTTCGGTTTCGATGATTTCCAAACGGTCAATCGAGCGCACCGGCGATTTAGCCTGACATTCAGAATCGCGAAAGGTCGAAAAGTCATGCGTGCCGATGAGATGCCGGGCACCGGCGTTCATGGCAGCCACGTCAAGATCGGCATTAACGTGCCATGCGCGGTTGTGCGCTAAAACACTATCCGCTCGGCGGTTACAAATAATTTTATAGCAGTAGACACGATGCACTGCCGACATCCGCGCATTAAAGTCATCTGCGACGGCTTCAGCCTTGACGATGGCAATCGGGTTGGGCCGCAGGTGAAAATTGGTGGCGTCGCGCATCGTCTTGGCATCAAGGTCTTCGCGTTGCATGCGTACATGCGCCACCTGACCCAGGGCGTGCACGCCCGCATCGGTGCGCCCCGCCACGGTCAGTTCCACCGGGTTTTGCCCACTGAAAGCGGTAATGGCGGTTTCAATGCATTCCTGCACCGAAATAATATTGGGTTGCCGCTGCCAGCCAGCAAAGGGGCCGCCGTCGTATTCAATGGTCAGTTTCCATTTTTGCGTCATGGCTGCCAGACCATGGTGTAAAGCTCGGCCTCGACGCCCGGTGTATCCCGGTAATATTGGCGTTCAATCACGAAGCCCATTTTCTGGTAGAGGGCGATGGCGGCGGGATTGGTGAGGCGCACATCAAGTTCGATACGACTAAAGCGGCCTTGAGCAAGGCCTAATGCTTCGCTCAGCAGTTTTTGTCCGATACCCTGACCGCGCGCATCCTTGATAAGGCCCATGCCCACAACACCCACAGCGGGATCGTCGCTGCGGGGAAAAACATCACACCAGCCAATAACTTTACCATCACGGTGGGCCAGAAGCTGAACGAAACCTTCGTTTAAAATCCTGGTGACGAAGGCGATGGTTTTTTCAAGTGGCGGCGCTTCGTTGCGGGCCAGCCACAGACGCTCGCGCGCGACATTGTCAAGTGCGGCATGAAAGCCTGGCACGTCTTCAAGCCGCGAGGGGGCGATGATTACTGCATCAGAATTCAAGGCTGGCATCCCCCACCAATTGGGCCATCAGGTGCAGGTCGTCGTAAACGCCGTTATACTTAATGGCGAACTTCTGTGTGCCTTCAATGCTAAAGCCCATTTTCTCGTAAAGGGCGACGGCCGCTGTATTACTGGCGCGGACCAGCAGTTGAATGCGGGTGATACCTGTTTCGATGGCATCCATAATGGCCTCGGCCATCAGCTCGCCACCCAGGCCCTGGCCACGGTAGTCAGGCAACAGGCCCATGCTGACGCTGCCCACATGGTCGCGGCAGGTGGCGGCGTCACCGGGTGTTATCTCGCACCAGCCGACGACATTGCCAGCATCGCGCGCCACCACGTGCGGATAGCCCAAGGCTGTATGTTCGCGCACCCGCTTGGAAAATTCGATCAGAGAAGGCGCTTGCAGGGCCGCCATATAAAGGCCTTCCTTAGCCACAATATCATAGGCGGTGTGATAGCTGGCGATGTCTTTTTCGCTGAGGCGGCCAATGATGACATCGCTCATTGCAGGATATCCCCCGGTTTGCCGATGCCCCCGTTGATGAGATCGCGACCCGACATCGGCTTTTTATTCTCTGGTTGCACCTGGATAAGGCGCAAGGCGCTGGTACCGCCACAGCCAACCGTCAGGTCTTTATCGAGGATGCTGCCAGCAGCACCGGGTGTTGGTATCGGCTCAGCTGACAATACTTTTAGGCGCTGGCCGTTTGGTAATACGCACCACACGCCAGGCCATGGGGTAAGGGCGCGCAGTTGCCGGGCGATAAAGTCGGCGCTTTGCGTCCAGTCAATCCGCCCGTCGTCGCGGGTTAACATATGGGCATAGGTGGCGCCCTGTTCGGGCTGCGTTTCAGCCATCAGGTTACCGAGCTGCGCCATGGTGTCCACAATCAAGCGGCCCCCCATGGCCGCCAGCGCATCGTGTAATTCGGGTGCGGTGGTGGCAGCGGTGATGGGCAGGCGATCGCGCAGCAGGACGGGAC
>JAIXUW010000216.1 GCA_027483355.1 Alphaproteobacteria bacterium | reverse complement strand
GGCAACAACAGCTGCACATCGCATTTCTGCCCCAGCGTCGATTGCGGGCGGCTGGTCACGCCAATCAGCGGAATGGCATAGCGGCGGGTATATTCAATCAGGTCGTTCAATTCGCGGCTTTCGCCCGAATTCGACAGGGCAATCACCACATCACCGCCAACGATCATGCCCATATCGCCGTGGCTTGCTTCCGCCGGATGCACAAACGACGCGGGCGTCCCGGTCGAGGCCATGGTGGCGGCAATCTTGCGGGCGATATGCCCTGACTTCCCCATGCCGGTGACAATAACGCGGCCGCTGGCGGCGGCAATCAGGTCAATGGCGGCGGTGAAAGTCGCATCCAGCTGGGCTGCCAAAAGACTGATCGCCTCGGCTTCAATGGTCAGGACACGGCGGCCGGTCGCCAAAAGATCGACAGGCGGGACGGCAACGGGTTTGGCATGGGCGGTCATGGGCGGCATCTCGGCGGTTGGGCTGGGTACATCTGTCCTTAGAACATAGCGGCTTAAAGAGAATTATCTATCAAAATCTTTAGGTTATGGCAATTTTATCAAGGCGATAGCACGCGGGCGACTCCAATAAAGTCATTTATTTCAATATGTTGATTTTATTTGACAGAATGCAGCAGCCGTTTTAGTCTCTCCGACACGCCCCCCTTTTTTTAAAAGAGAGCTCTTGCATGCTGGCCGAAGCCCCCGACCGCGCCACCTTTGATCGTTTTTTCATCGCCATCGGTGCTGCGGACATCGCCACGATGCAAGCGGTCTTGGCCGATCATCCTGGTGCCGTCCATTGGGAAGAGTTCCGCCAGTACAACGCGCTCACCCATTTGATCGCCGAAATGAACACCGCCAGCAGCGGTGGCGCCCGCAAACCCTGGGGGGATGCGGCGAAGGTCTTGATTCATGCGGGCATCGATATCAACTGGTACGACGGCATCGATGAAGAAAACGCCCTGCATTTGGCCATGATCACGCCTGATATCACCCTGCGGTCGATGATGATCACTCTCTTGGTCAGTCATGGCGCCGATACATACCATCTCGCCTATCGCGGTACCTGCCCCGATCGGATGGCGCAACGCCTTGGTCAGGGTCGCGTCGAAGCGATCGCCGAAGGCCGCCGCCTGGCCGAAGCCGCCGCCCCGCTCAGCATCCCCGACCTCAATGCCCGCCTGCTGGCCGACACCCGCCGTAAAAAATTCGTCTTGCGCAATCCCGCTTAAGCACAATCAGGAGAGACCCCCGATGCCCACGCTGTCTGCCATCAAGAAGCTTTTTTCACACGCCGCCGATGCGGGTTCAATCAAGCATATGCAAGAAATACTGCAAGAGCATCCCGACGCGATCAATTGGACCGAGCGGGAGCACTATAATGCCATGACCCTCTTGATACATGGCGCAGTAAAAGCCCTGACAGAGGGAACCCTTAACGCAGAAAACTACATCGCTGCGGCTGAATTTCTTATCGCCGCTGGCATAGATCTCAACTGGCAAGACAGCAAGGAGGGTGCCACCGCCCTGCATCACGCCATGTTTTTTTTCGATGACAAAGTCCGTGATCAATTGATTACTCTTTTGGTCAAGCATGGCGCCCGTATCGATATCAAAGATTTCGAGGGTAACACGGTCGAGGATATCGCCGCCGACTATGGCGTTGGCCGGGCAGCGGCTATTGACGAAGGTCGTCGTCAGGCGGCCCGGCAAGCAGCCGAAGCGGACGCCGCGAGAGCTGCCGCACAAATGGCTGCCAGCCTTGCCGCCGCAAAAAGTCAGCAAGACCTCAACGCGCGCCTCGCCGCCGACACCCGTCGCAAAAAATTCCTCTTGTCTGGGCCGGGTTAAAAATAAAAGGTATAAACACCGCATGACGAATACCCCTCTCCACAGTGCTTTTTTTAATGCCGCCCAAGACAGCGATATTGATCAGCTGAGCGCTCTTTTGGCAAAGTATCCTGAAGCCATACACTGGACCGAAGGTGACGATAACGCGCTGACCGCCGCCATCATCGCCGCCAGCAAAAAGATGCGGAGTATGAGTTTTGACATCGACGGCTGCTTAGCAACTCTGCAGGTGTTGATCGACGCAGGTATTAATCTCGACTGGCAGGCCAACACGCTTAAAAAAACTGCGCTGCATCATGTGATGAATATAGAGTATCTCGGCTACCGCGATGAGATGCTCATACTCCTCGTCAGGCACGGGGCGCGCACCGATCTAAAAGATACCGACTACACGGTAGACCAGATGGCCGCTGGCTATAGCGATGGCGATGGCGGCGAAGCGGCAATTGAAGAAGGGGAGAGGCTCGCAAAAGAAACAGCCGCTCGACGTACCGTGCCGACCTTAGCCGCTGGCCCGTTGACGGTACCTGACCTCAACGCCCGCCTCTTGGCCGATCCGCGCCGCAAGAAATTCGTGCTGCGAGGGCCGGCATGACACCGCAAGACGCCACCGCCGCCCTGCACAACGCCCTTAATGCTGCGAGCCTGCCACCGGCCGACCAGGTCAAGACACTGATCGACGCCGGCGCCAACGTCAACGCGCCCGATCAAGACGGCCTACCCATGCTGCTGCGTGTCCTGTCGTATAGCTATGATCAGACGCAACCAAAACCGCACAACGACGCGCTGCAGGGCTTGCTGGATCTGGCGCTCGCCAACGGTGCCGACCTGGCCGCCGCCAGCCCGACCGGTAGAAGCGCCAGTGACTTGGCCGCCCGCTGGCAGGATGGCGGTCTCGCCGCCACCAAACTTGGCTGCGAAGCCCGCCGCCGCGCCGATCCAGCCCTGCGGGCACTGGTACCGGCCATCTCGCCGGACTGGCCCGCCCCCGGCGATGCGATCAGCAACCGTGATAAAGATGGTTTTATGATGGCTTGCTTTTACGGTAGAGCCGATGAAGTGGCCTATATGCTGTATTACTGGCCCGAGGCTGGCGGCTGGCGCTCCACCAGCTTCAGGGGCGAAGGCAATACCGGCCTGATGGTCGCCTGCGACAGCACCTATGACACGCAAGCTATCGTCCAAAAACTGCTGGCGGCGGGTACCGACATAGATGCCCATAACGTGCACGGTTATACAGCCCTTGTCCTCGCCGCCGAAGACAACAGCCCGCATACGCAAACCCTGTTGCAGGCCGGCGCCGACCCGACGCTCTGTTTACAGCTTTTGCTGAAAGGCAACCCTGAACATGAGGCCGTGGCAGCGCTGCTGGCGCTCGGGGCCGATGTGCAGCAAACGGATGCAGCGGGTTATACCCCCTTGTTGCGGCTTCTCAGCCGTTATCAGGAAAAAGAACAACTGTTTAATCCACGCAGCATTCAGGCCCTGCTGACAGCGGGCGCTGATATGCAGGCCCAAACACCCGATGGCAAAAGTGTTGCCGACCTTTTCCTGCCCGATGGCAAAGGCAATCGCACACGGCACCTGCTGGCAGCAGAAACCATCCGGCGGTCCGACCCCTATCTTTTGGCCAACTTCACCCAGTTTGAAACCCACTGGCCAAAAACTGCCACAGACGTCACTCAGGCGAAAAAAGACGCCTTCATCCGCTTCTGTCGTGATGGCCGCGACACAGATGTGCATTACTATCTCTATTGCGATCCCGCCGCCGTCCACTGGCGCGGCGACGATAACATCACTGGCCTCATCGCCGCCGCTGGTAACGACAAAGCGCTCTCGGTGATAACCCGCCTGTTAAATGCCGACGCGGACGTCAATGCCATCGACAATAACGGGCAATCGGCCTTGCACCGGGCAGTACAGGTGGACAACAACCACGCGATTGTCACCGCCCTGCTGGAGGCTGGCGCTGCGGTGACCCTTTGCGATCATGACGGCCACACGGCCCTTGACCTTGCTGCCGATCGCGGTGATCCGACCTTGCTGGCGCTGTTGCAACACGCCGTCAAAACCCTACGCCATCAGCAAGAGCAGCAGGAAATAAAGGCACAGATGAACCTCAACGCGCGGCTCGCGGCAGACCCGCGCCGTAAAAAATTCGTCTTGCGGGGGCAGGCATGACGCCGGTTGACGCCACCGCCGCGCTGCACAGTGCCCTCAATGGCGCGAGCCTGCCCTCGGCCGATCAGCTCAAGGCCTTGATCACCGCCGGCGCCGACGTCAACGCGCCTGACCACCACGGCCTGCCCATGTTGCTGCGCGTGTTGTCGCTGGGCTATGGCCGCGCCGATCCGGCCCCCTACCGTGAAACCCTGCATGAACTTCTGTCGCTGGCGCTGCAGTCGGGCGCGGATATAGCCGCCGTGACACCGGCAGGCGATACCGCCGAAGACCTTGCTGCCACCTGGCAGGACGACAATTGGGCCCTGAAGAAACTTGATTGTGAGACGCGCCGCCGCGCCCATCCCGCCTTGATGGAAAAAATCGCCGAGATTAAAACCAGCTGGCCCGCGCCCGACGCCGAAGTAAGCGACGAGGTCGTGCGCGACTTTATGGCCCAATGCTACGCGGGCGATGTCGCAGCGGTTGATTATCATCTGCATTTCTGGCCTGAAGCCAAAGATTGGCAGTATCATCCCGACCCGGGCCGTGGCGATAACGGCCTGATCAGTGTGGTCAGCAATAAAGAGACAAACCAACCGGACGCGGCGCTGCTGCTGATCGCCGCAGGCTGTAACGTCAACCTGCAAAACGACCTGGGCCAAACCGCCCTTATGCTGGCGGCCGGCCGCCCCGGCATCGGATCGTATGTCTATATTTCCTTGTTGGTCGATGCCGGCGCCGACGAGACCATCCGCGACCATCAGGGCATGACCGCCTTTGACCACGCAGAGGCCGCAGGCACCGCCACCCCCCCTATCTTAACCGCAGCCCTGGCCGCCCGGGCTGAACGAGGTGTCGCCGAGGCCGCCGCCGCTGTGGAAAAACAACAAGCCCTCAATGCGCGTCTGGCGGCCGACCCGCGGCGCTTTAAGTTCAGGCTCTAGCCATGAGCACCGACCCGACAGCCGCGCTGCTCGAACTTTTGCAACAACATCTGGGCCCCGGTCGTATGCCGACCTATCCCCTTTTGCCGATGAAAGTAACCGGGCTGATCTGTCAGGGCGCCCGGCTGGAGGCACGCGACCCAGAGGGGTATACCCCGCTCATCCGCTGTCTTGCCGCTGGCGTGCAGGGGGCGGGTGACGACGTGATCTTACAAACCATCGCCGCACTGCTGCGGGGGGGCGCCGACATCACGGCCACCGATCCAGAGGGGTGCCCCGCCGCCGACCTCGCCGCCACCTGGGCCAGCGATGCGGCCAGTCTGCTGATCGCAGATGCAAAAACCCGTCGCTTGCAACAGCCGCATGACGGGTCGCGCCCTACTTTTTTACTGTTCTATCTTTTAGAAACCCCGCCCGAGGATACCAGCCCTCTCCACTATGGCCCCTTGCCAAAGCTGGTGGACGCCGGGGCCGATGTGACCGCCCGTAACGCAGATGGCCTGACCGTGCTGCATCTTTTGTTGGAACGCGGGCCTTTGTCCAGCGGCGAGCTTAGCACTTTTTACATTATTGTCCGTGGCCTTTTGCGGGCGGGCGTGGATATAGACACGCCCCACCCCGACGGCCGCAGCATCGAGACACTGGGGTCCGGCGCTGACGCGGAACAGCTGGCTCTGCGCTGCATAAAAGCAGAACGGGTGCGGCGCGCCGATCCCTATCTGCGCCAACATCTACGCGAGATTCAATTCTGGTGGCCCCTGCCGGGCGTGACCGTGGGCGAAGGTGCGCGCGGTGAATTCCTCAACAGTTGTAAAAACGGTAAGCTCGATCATATCCGCTATATGCTGCACGTTCATCCTGAAAGCTGTCACTGGACGGATGAAGACGCCAACAGCGGTTTGTCACTGGCCCTGCTATGCGGCGAGAATGCGGTGACGGCAACCCAACTGCTGCTGGCGGCAGGCGCGCGTCCCGACCGCCAAAATGCGCATGGCCTGTCGCCCCTGATGCTCGCGTGTAAATGGGCCGATGCCGTTGACTGTATTGATCTGCTGATTGACAAGGAAGCCGATGCGACGCTTCTTTGCGACCAAGGGCGCACCGCCGCCGACTACGCCCGCGATGAAACCGCCGATGCGGCGGCCCTTGCCCGTTTGCACAACGCCCTCTCCCGCCGCCAACAGCGCGACGCCGCCCGCGCCGCCCGGCGCCAGGCCTCTCTCGCCAAAAGCCGGAAGTTTAAGCTGTGATTCTGGCTGTCGCGGGCAGACAACCACGCGGCCACACGTCCTTTAAGCTGCTGTTTTAGTTAAGCTGAAAAGCCGACTTGATTGGTGCCGCACCCCCAACCCCGCCTATGCGGAATACAAAGCCGCCCGCGCGGCGAACGCGCCGCCAAGCGTTAACTTACCGCCTCAGAAAACAAGCTTATGTGCGTTTCGCGGTGAGCCCGGCGCCTGCGGCGGTTGTGCGCAAAGCGCACAGAGCCGCCAGCCCATTTAAACTCAATGCGCGAAAATATCTTCTTCCCAGCCGGCCAGATCAAGCGCTGCGCGGGTGGGCAGAAAATCAAAACAGGCTTGGGCCAAGGCGCTGCGTCCCTCCCGTGCCAGATCCGCATCCAGGCGCTCTTTCAAACGGTGCAGATACAAAACATCGGACGCGGCGTAATTGATTTGCTCGGGCGACAGCGGCAATTGACCCCAGTCGGTGGTCTGTTGCTGTTTATCCAATTCGACGCCAATCAATTCGCGGCACAGCGTTTTCAGCGAATGATGTTCGGTATAGGTGCGGGCGAGCTTGGAGGCCAGCTTGGTGCAATAAACCGGCGCTACCGTCACCCCCAGATAGAGCGACAAAGCCGCCAGATCAAAACGGGCGAAGTGAAACAGCTTGAAAATGTTTTTATCAGCCAGCAATTTTTTGAGGTTGGGCGCGCTGTAATCATGACCGTCAAAGGTCACCAGATGGGCCGTGCCGTCACCTGCGGACAACTGCACGACACACAACCGGTCGCGCCGATGACGCAGACCCAGCGTTTCGGTATCGACCGCCACGCTGGCCCCAAAATCAAGCCCGGCCGGCAAGTCATTGTGATGCACGGACACGGACATGATGGGTTCACCCCTTGGTATGAGAGGGAAAAGATGGTGCCCAAAAGAAGACTCGAACTTCCACGGGTTGCCCCACAGGTACCTGAAACCTGCGCGTCTACCAATTCCGCCATTTGGGCACGGCGTTAGTGTCTGAGAGTGATAGGGGCTTGGGCTCTTGTTGTCAATTGCATCTCAAGCGGATGCCGGTCTTTTTTTCATAGCCGTTAATTTGAACGCCTGTTCTCGCGGCCTCAGCGTAATCTAATCCATTGATAAAACGTCATTCACCGTTCTTTTATGGTTTTATGTAAATATATAAGACAGCTTTACTTGCCACAAACCCGCGCTTGCCCACCCTTCCCCGCTTTGCCTAGAGTAGCGACTGACGTTCACAAGGGCTCTTTGCATGCAGATAATGGTCATCGACCGCGACGCGCTGACAACGCAGCTGCTGCAAGGGCGGCTGGGGGCCTTGGGCCACGACGTCATCGTCGAGCCGAACAAGAACGCCGCCTTCGAGCGTCTGCGCGATAACACCGTCGACTGCATTCTGATCGACCCGTCGCCTTTAAGCGATGCGCGACCCGTCATCATCGGTGCCTGGAAAAATATGCGGGGCACCTTCAAACCCTACATTCTGTTGCTGTCGAAATCCGCCACACGGGCTGATGCCATCATGGCGGGCACCAACGATGTGCTGGCGAAACCCTTTGACCCGCAAGACCTCGACGCCAAAATCAAAAGTGCCGAGCGTCTGATCACCCTGCATCGCTTTCTGGGTGACGGGGCCGAAATCCATTCCGGCCATGGCATGATCGGCAAATCGGCGTTTAACCAATTGTTTCTCTCGGCCATCG
>JAIXUW010000213.1 GCA_027483355.1 Alphaproteobacteria bacterium | reverse complement strand
GGCGGTCAGCACGCGCGCATCGGGCACGGCATGCCCGGCCTGGGAGACGGGCAGCGACGCCGCGCCGAGCACATCCTCAGCCGGGTCAGGCATGCGCTGCGGGGCAGTGGTCAAGGATTCCTTGACCGCTGGCGCACCACCAGCGCGCAGGCGGGACAGCCATGCGCGGATCACTGCCCAGCCTCCGCCACCCACTCCCGCACCGCGCGCAGCCTGCCGGCACAGTCCGCATGCGCCGCACCGAGCGACAGCAGCAGCTCAGCCACGCGGCCCTGGGTCAGGCCAGCGCGGGCCGGCATGGCAGGCGCCTCAGCGCACACCAGCAGGGCGGCCGGCGGCGCCAGGCGCACCGTCTGCACCACCGGCACCGGCGGCGGGCTGGCGCAGGAGATCAACAGCGCGGCCGAGCACATCACTAGCCAGCGCGGAATGCGTCGGGTCATTGCGGATAGCCTCCATCTGCGCGGCCAGCGAAGCCGCCGCGTCTCGCTGGCGCTGGTTGTCCAGCCGCACAGCCTCCATGTCTCGAATGTGCTGCGCCGTGGCCTGTGCCAGCGCGCGCGCGTTGCTTTCGGCGGCCTGCACCGCGCCAGCCAGTGACACGCGGGCGGTGTCCCGCTGCGCGCGATACACAGCAGCCGTGCCCATCGCCACCAGCGCAAGGCCGGCAGCGGTGACGGCGCCGATCAGCGCCATGCGATCAAAGATCATTGCTCACCGCCCGGCGGCTTGCCCCTGGTCAGCACGCCATACACGCCCAGCAGCAGCAGCCCGGCTTGTGCCATGCCTTCGCGCATGTCGGCCAACTGCGCAGGCGTGAAGGCATAGGCCATACCCAGCAGCAGCGCCGCCAGCCCGACACGGGTAGAGCCGCGCCACAGTGCAGCCCGGTCTTTCAGGTCTCGCATCATCGCCTTGATGTCCTCCATGTCACGCGCCAGGGCGCCGGGCGGGTCAAAGGAACCGCCCGGCCGCAGCGCCAGCCATCCCCACCAATGCGGCAATTGCGGCACCAATCCACCGCAGCATTTTCACAGCGCCCATCACTTGCGCCAAAAGGTGGTGAAGCTCCGCGATGTCATCCGCCAGCTTGGCTTCACGCTCCTTGGCCTCGGCCAGCGCGTCGCGCAGTTGGCGGATTTCGGCTTGCAACTGGCCGATGATGCGTTGCGTGTCGTCAGGCATCGCGCGCAGCCTTCAAAGCCTCAACCAGTCCGGGGACCTCTGCGCCAAGGCGCGGCACATGCTCCTGCGCCACTTGGCCGGATAGAATGCACTCAACTAAAGCAAATATGTCGTCATCGCGCTGGCCCAACATCTCTACTCCCACGCTAAGCAATAATATAACGAAAGTCAGTAATGATAAGATCACCAGAGGCAGACGGCGGAAAAGAACCATCACTCCTCCTTACGCGGCAAAAAGCGTTCCCGCTAATAACGTGGCAATACAACTGGCGACCCGCTGTAAAATTCAAACCAGAGCCTGAACCGTTATAGAGAGCGGTGAACGGCAGAGACGTGATATCAATAGCAAAGCCGCCTGTGCCTAGGGCAGCCATTGTAAATTCGACATGCACGTCCACTTCCCTGCCTACGGCACGATACAGCGCCAGCAACCCGGTTACGGGCGCGCCTAACGTGCCGGTTGCTGCCACAATTCCAGGGGTAAACTGTTTGAATCTAGTAATCATGGTGCTCGGCGCCGCCAGCACGGCGGCGGGCGTGGGCTGATCTACGCTGCGGATGGCGTTCCTAAGCGCGGTCAGGTAGCCCTTCCCGTCGCGCATGTTCGGCTGCAGGCTTGCGCCGCCTTCCGCCCACTCCGCGACGTTATACACCGTCAGAATTCCGGGCGCCCCTGCCTGCGCCGCGCGCTGCAAAGCAAGCCGCACCATGCGCTCAAAAAGTGCGGGAGTGCTGCCGCCGCCATGCGTCCACCCGGAGGGGTGATACGAGTGCGAAAACGCCGCAGTTGCAACGTTCGGCACTATGTACTGTTGCGGCGTGGTGCTTGGAACGTACAGCGTATTGAAGCTTCGCGGGCTGATCCCGTTCACCATGTCAGTGTACGTCGCTGGCGTCGCCAAGCCGCCATTAAGCGCCGGGTCATACTGCGGCCGCGCGTCGTATTCAGCCACGTAATATTGCACACCGGCGGCCAAAAGCGATTGATCGCCAACGAAAGCCGCCGTACCGTTTCGCGCAAAAACAGCCACACCCGCAAAGCCCGCAGCCCTAAACTTCGCGCCTTGTGCGGCAAAGAATGCGCGAGATAAAGTGTCGCCAGAGTAGCTGTCAAATGCGCCGCGCACATAGTCGCCTTGGAAGTGATGCACAATGGGCCAAACACCATCGCTATCCACGATGCAGTTAACATTTCTATACTGTTTGTATATTTCCAAAGTCTCTGTGTACGACGCCTCCATCCAGTCGCGGACTTGCGCTTGCGAGGCGCCCATAAAGCCGTTCTGATCGTCGTAAACCCACAGCGAGTAGTTCAGCGACTTAAAGTTCGGTGCGTTGGTGAATAGTTGATATATCCAATGGTTGATGTCGTTGCTGTTGGCCCACGTGGCGCGGATCGCGCCTAGCTGCGGCCCGGTGCCCATAGGATCGGGCACAACACCAGTCACGCCAGCTTCAGCCAGCCAGTAGCATTGCCAGTCAAGCACGCACGGGTCATCGCCACGGTAAAACCCAAGCCAGGGGTGCCGAGCGGCCTCGTACCCGGTGCCCGCCGCCCCTCGGTGCATCCAAGACCAGTCGTACCAGCGGATGCTACCAAGAGCCTCAGCATTAGCGCGCGTGGCCTCTAGGCCAAAATC
>JAIXUW010000159.1 GCA_027483355.1 Alphaproteobacteria bacterium | reverse complement strand
GGCTTGATGTTCTCCCAATCCATCGTGGCGCCGATCGCAGCACTCATCACGGCAGCGGAAAAAGTCCGGGCGGGTGATTTGTCGGTGCGTGTCGCCGATATTGGTGACGAAGACGAATTAGCCATTCTGGGCAGTTCCTTCAACCGCATGACCAGTCAGCTGGAACGACAGCGACGTGAACTCACCGATGCCAACCGTATGCTTGACGAGCGGCGGCGCTTTACCGAGGCAGTGCTTTCCGGTGCTTCTTCGGGTATTATTGGTCTTGATTCTGCAGGTGTCATCACCCTCGCCAATACACGTGCCGAGGAATTATTGATGGGTACCCATGCGGGCGCCGAGACGCTGATTGGTCGCCCCATCGACGATTTTTTCCCTGAAAGCAAAGCCCAGCATAACACAACCTTTCAGATGGAATATGCGACACCCAACGGCCCCCGGCGGACGTTGCTGCTTCGCCTGACTGATGAGCAGGGGGGCAATGGTGCCGTTGCCACCATTGATGATATTTCGGCGCTGGCCTCGGCTCAACGTAAAGCCGCCTGGGCGGATGTGGCGCGTCGGATTGCACATGAGATTAAGAACCCTCTGACACCCATTCAGCTCTCAGCCGAACGACTGCATCGTAAATATCTGCCACAGATTACAGAAGATCGTGAGACTTTTGAGAAATGCACCGAGACGATCATTCGGCAGGTCAATGAAATTGGCCATATGGTCAGTGAATTTTCAGCTTACGCGCGCATGCCCTTGCCGGTTAAAAAGATCGAGAACGTCGTTGATGTCTGTCGTGACGCCCTGGTGCTGCAGCGCGAAGCACACAGCGATTTGGATATTTCCTTTACGGCCGATGTAGGGGCTATTATCGCCAATTGTGATCGCTCTCAATTGACGCAGGTTCTGACGAATTTAGTTCAGAACGCAGTTGATTCCGTGCACGAACGCCGTGCCACCGGCGCTCTCACCGCCAAGGGCAGGGTGAGCGTTGCCTGCAGCGAGCGTAACGGCAATGTCTTGATCGAAGTAAATGATAACGGCATAGGCTTGCCCGAAAAGGTCAAAGATCAGCTGCTCGAGCCCTATGTCACCACTAAAAAGAAGGGTTCGGGTTTAGGTTTGGCTATCGTCAAAAAGATTATGGAAGACCATAACGGCGAAGTAATGCTCGAAAACGTTTATGTCGAAGGGCTGAAATCAGGCGCGAAAGCTGTTATAGTCTTTTCAAGGGGAATGGACGCTGACGAGCCGGCGTCTGTAAGGGGGATGATTGCATGACCAGCGCCGATATTCTCATCGTGGATGACCAGGATGATATTCGCCTATTAATTGGCGGCGTTCTTGGTGATGAAGGTTATGTAACGCGCGAAGCGCCCAATGCGCAAACGGCATTGGCCATGATCGCTGAAAAGCAGCCGGACGCCGTTATTCTCGATATCTGGCTAGAAAATAGCGAGATGGATGGCATTGAGCTTCTCAAAAAACTGACAAAAAGCCATGCTGACTTGCCTGTGATCATGATCAGCGGTCACGGCAACATCGAAACGGCGGTGACGTCTATCCAGCTTGGCGCTTATGATTTCATCGAAAAGCCTTTTAAAACCGACCGGCTTTTGGTTCTGACGGGCCGGGCGGTCGAGGCAGGCCATTTGCGTCGTGAAAACCGCGAATTAAAAATGAAAACAACCGGCGGTAAAGCCGCCGATCTGCAGGGTTCTTCGCAGCATATGTCGCAGCTGCGCCAGACGATTGAACGTGTGGCGCCGACCAACAGCCGCGTTTTCCTCACCGGGGAACCGGGCACGGGCAAGGATGTTGCGGCCCGCATGATCCACCGTTTGTCCAAGCGCGCCGATAAGAACTATGTCACCCTGAATTGCGCCATTATGGCGCCCGACAGGATCGAGCAGGAACTATTCGGTACCGGCACACAAAAAGGCATCTTTGATCGCGCCCACGGTGGCACTTTATTTTTGGATGAAGTGGCCGATATGCCAGGAGAGACACAGGCAAAGATCGTGCGTGTCTTGCAAGATCAATATTTCTCGCGCATCGGCAGCAGCGAGCGTATTGAAATAGATATCCGCGTGATCGCATCATCCAATCAGGACCTGTCCGCTCTTATCGCCCAGGGCAAGTTTCGCCAGGATCTCTATTATCGGCTGAATGTGGTGCCGCTTGAAATGCCCGCGCTGCGTGCGCGATTAGAAGATATTCCCGTTCTCGCACGTCATTTTATGCAAGAAGCGGCACTAGCCGCTAATATGGCACCGCGGCATTTCGCCGATGATGCCATGGCCCTGATGCAGTCTTACGATTGGCCGGGTAACGTCCGCCAACTGCGTAACGTCATTGAATGGCTTTTGATCATGACGGTGGAAGGTACGGTTTCGGCTGATATGTTGCCGCCCGATTTGAAAAAACAAGCGGTTGAAATGATCCGTGGCAAAGATGGGGTTGAGCTCATGTCGAAACCCTTGCGTGAAGCGCGAGAGATCTTTGAGCGGGAATACTTGCTGTCTCAGGTCAATCGTTTCGGCGGTAATATTTCGCGCACGGCTTTGTTTATCGGCATGGAACGTTCAGCTCTTCATCGTAAACTTAAGCTCCTAGGTATTCAGGGTGATAAGGATGCGGAGGATGTTAACGACGAAGAGCCGGATCAGCGCGTGACGACAGAAGGGCAAGCCCTATGAAAGTCGTCGTTTGTGGTGCGGGCCAGGTTGGTTCTTCTATCGCTGCCTATCTCTCCGAAGAGGGCAATAACGTCACCGTGATTGATCAAAACTCGAATTTGATCGCCGATATGAATGAAAGCATGAATGTGACGGGCATCGTCGGCCATGCGGCACATCCCGACGTGCTGGAGCGTGCCGGCGCGGCTGACGCCGAAATGCTGATTGCCGCTACTTATTCCGACGAAGTTAATATGGTGGCCTGTCAGGTCGGTCATACCCTGTTCGATATCCCGATGAAGATCGCCCGGGTGCGCGACCAGAGTTATTTACAGGCGAGCTGCTCTAATTTGTTCAGCCGCGATCATATGCCAATCGACGTGGTGATCTCGCCAGAGGTCGAAGTGGCGCGGGGTATTGCTAATCGTTTGCGCGTACCGGGTGCTTTTAATATTATCCCACTGGCCGATGGTTTGGCGCGTGCGGTCAGTGTTATTTGTAAAAAACAATGCCCGCTGATTAATACGCCGCTTAAGCACCTGGCGTCGATGTTTCCCGATTTGAAAGTCGAAGTGCTGGCGATTATTCGTAACGAAACGAAAATTATTCCCACCCCGGATGATGAAATGCTGGCGGGTGATGAAGTTTATTTCGTCACTGCCACGCAGCATCTGGAACGTGTGATGACGGCTTTCGGTTTTGATGCACCCGCAACGCGGCGTGTACTGATTATTGGTGCTGGCAAAATTGGCACCAAATTAGCACAAGATATGCGCACGACCATGCCCGAAGTGTCTATTCGCATGATCGAGGCGAACTATGAAACAGCCCAGCGGGTCACCGAAAAGCTTGGCGATGTCATGGTTTTGCACGGTGACGCGCTGGACCGGCGTATCCTGGATGAAGCCGGTGTGGCCGATACAGAAGCGGTGGTGGCCGTGATGAACCATGACGAGAGCAATATTCTATCGTCGATGCTGGCCAAGCAATACGGCTGCGAACGTGCGATTGCTCTCGTTAATAACCAGTTTTTTACCCCGTTGGTATCCAGCATGGGTATCGATGCGATTGTCAATCCGCGCACGATTACCGTCTCGACCATTTTACAGCACGTTCGGCGCGGTCGCGTGAAGGCCGCGCATACGTTGCGTGATGGTTTTGCCGAGATCCTGGAAGTCGAAGCGCTGGATACCTCGGCCATTGTCAATACACCGATCCGCGAAATCAAAAAACCTAAAGATATGATTTTTGGTTTGATCGTCCGCGGTAGTGAAATTATCGCCCCGCGGGGTGACACGGTCATTCGTCCCGATGACCGCGTCATTATGCTGGCAGCCCACGGCCAGGTTAAAAAGGTCGAGCAGATGTTTGCCGTACGGCCGGAGTATTTCTAATGCCGCGTGTTGCCTATGTGAATGGCCAGTACATCCCGCACGATGCCGCCAGTGTCCATATCGAAGACCGTGGCTTTCAGTTCGCTGACTCAATTTACGAAGTGATTGCTGTGGTTAACGGCCTTTTTGCAGATGCCCGTGGTCACCTTGATCGTTTGGAAAGATCGCTGGGTGAATTGCGTATGGGTATGCCCATGACGCGCGCATCAATCATGCTGGTGATGCAAGAACTGGTAAGACGTAACCGGATACGTAATGCAGCCCTCTACATTCAGGTGACGCGTGGCGTGGCACCGCGTGATTTCAGCTTTCCTAAAGCTGATCTGCCTTTGACCTTGGTGATGACGCTGCGGCCGGCCAGTTACGATTTGGCGGCGCGTAAAGCGTCGATTAAAAAAGTGGTGACCGTGCCGGATATTCGCTGGCAGCGCCGTGATATCAAATCGACGGCGCTTTTGGGTCAGGTTTTGGC
>JAIXUW010000331.1 GCA_027483355.1 Alphaproteobacteria bacterium | reverse complement strand
GTGCGCAGCAGCCGTCCGGTTAGAATGACGGGTCTCGCCATGACGGCGCTCCGCATCAAGGCGACCGATCAGCTGAACGGTATGGTTGATCGCTTTAACGGCGTGGTGCAGGCGATTATCCCGGATTGGACGGGGGAGAGCTGGGTGCCACAGGCCACCGCCAACCCCGCCGCCATTTATCGCCATGTCTTGCAAGGGGCGGGCAATGGCCGCCCGCTCGATGATGCGCGGATTGATGTGGCGCGGCTGCAGGACTGGCACGAACGCTGCCGTCTGGCGGGGCGTGAATTTAATGCGGTGATTGATTACGACGCTTCGGTGCGTGACATCCTGCAAGATGTGGCGGCGGTGGGGCGCGCCAGCCCTGCCGTGATTGATGGGCGCTGGTCCGTGGTGGAAGACCTGGCACAAGCGGTGCCGGTACAACACTTCACCCCGCGCAACAGTTTTGCCTTTGAAGCGCAAAAAAGCTTTGACGAGCAGCCAAGTGCTTTGCGGGTGCGTTTCGTTAACCGGGACAAGGGCTGGGTGCAGGATGAACGGCTGGTCTTTGTCGACGGCATCGATGAGACGACGGCTGAGCGTTATGAGACGCTGGAACTGGCGGGGGTAACCTCGTCGGATCAGGCCTGGAAAGACGGACGTTATCATCTGGCGGTGGCACGGCTGCGCCCCGAGACCTATCAATTCTCCGCCGATATCGAGCATCTGGTCTGCACGCGGGGTGATTTGATTCGCTTTGCGCATGATGTGCCGATGTTTGGCCTGATGACCGGACGCATTGCGGCGCGGGTCGTGGATGAAGCCGATCAGGTGACGGCTTTGGCCCTGGATGCGACCGTCAGTATGACGGCGGGCAAGAGCTATAGCCTGCGTGTCCGGCGCGGGGATGGGCAGAGCCAAACCATGACGCTGGTCACACAAGCGGGCGCGGTCAACCAGGTCACTTTAGCAGCAGCCTTGCCCCTGGCGGAGGCGCCGCAGGTGGGTGATCTTTGTATGTTTGGCGAGAGCGGTTTGGAAAGTGTGGCGCTGGTGGTCAAATCCATCGAGCCGCACGGTGACCTGACCGCACGGATCACCTGCGTTGATGCCGCCCCCGCCGTGCATACCGCCGATATTGGCGAGATACCGCCGTTTCAAAGTCAGATTACCTTAGCCGATGCGGATCTTCCGCCACCGGCACCGGAGGTGCAGCATCTGCAGTCGGGCGAAGAGTCGTTGATCCGTCACGCGGATGGATCGTTCACGACACGGATTGTGCTGACGCTACGTCCGGCTGCTTATAGCTTACCGCTGCGCTTGGATGTGATGATCCGGGCCGAGGGGGAAAGTGCCTTTCGTCCCGCCGAAATCCTCAGTGCCACAGCGACGCAAGTCTCGCTGGTGGGGGTGGAGGAGGGCGAGCGCTATGACCTGTCGCTGCGCTATGTGGGGCCGGGGGGGAACCGTTCGACTGCCGCCCTCATCAGTGGTTATGCGGTCGAGGGGACAGCTGCTCTGCCATCAGATGTGACGCGGTTGAGTGTGACCGTGCTGGGGGATGTGGCGCATCTGAGCTGGACGCCGGTGGGCGATATTGATCTGTCGCATTACACGCTGCGCTATACGCCCGAAACCGGTGCGGTCGATTGGCAGCAGGCGGTGGCCTTGGTCGAAAAGATTGCCATGGATACCACGGCCCTGTCAGTGCCCGCGGCCCCCGGCACTTATATGATCAAGGCAGTGGATGTGGGTGGTCGTGTCAGTGCGCTGGCCGCCCAAGCCGTGTCGCCGGTGGGCATCGGCGGCGGGTTCAACGCGGTCGAGACGCGCCAGGAAGCGCCGGCCTTTACCGGCACTAAAACCGGCGTGGTGCGCATGGATGGCGCGCTGCGTCTGGATGGCGCCGACAGTATGGACGACTGGTCTGATGTCGATGACATTGATACGATCGATTTTGGCGCGAGCGGCCTTTTAGCCGAAGGCCTCTATGAGATCGCGAGCCCGGTGGACCTGGGTGCTGTCTATCGCTCGCGGGTGACGGCCACCTTGCACGTCCAGGGTTTGGACATTGGTGCTCTGATTGATCAGCGCAGCGATTTGGATGGTCTGGAAAGCTGGGACGGTGATATTGATCCCACCCGCTTTGCAGCGCTTTTGGATATCGCGCTGACCGATGGTGATCCTGGAGCCGATCCTGTGTGGTCCGACTGGCAGGCCTTTGTCATCGGCGATTATACCGCCAGGGGCTATCGCTTTCGCCTGCGGCTCTACAGCGAAGACCCCAGCTTGACGCCGGTGATCACCCAGCTGGGTATCACCGTCGATATGCCTGACCGCAGCGAAAGCGCTGCGGGGATCGAGGTGCCCACAGGTGGCATGACCGTCTTTTACAGCAATGCTTTTTATGCGCCGCCCGCCGTATCAGTCGCGCCGCATAACCTGGGCACAGGCGATTACTACGCCATCACGGATAGTACAGCCGATGGCTTTTTCATTCGCTTTTACAACAGCGCCGACACGGGCGTCGCCCGCCGGTTTGATTTTGCCGCGCGGGGCTATGGCTTCAGCGTCTGACCGATAACACCTACCAGGAGAAAAGGATATGTCACAAGCGACCCCGATTATCGGGCCGAATAAGAGCGGCCTGAGTTACCGCCAGGAAGACAACGACGGCAAAAAAGCCCTGTTGAACCATCACAAGGGATCAACCGCCCCCAGCTATGCCGAGGCGGGCATGCTCTGGCTGGATGATGCGGCCACTCCCTGGGCTTTAAAGTTGTATGACGGGGCCGATTGGCTGACCGTGATGCAACTGCATGCGGGCAACAACACGGTTTTGCCCTATTTGGGGGCGGCACCTTTGCGCGTGCCCATCCTTGCCAGCGACACCGGCAGCGCCAATGCCTATGCGGTGGCACCGACGCCGGCGATTGGCAGCTATGCCGCAGGTGTCATGGCTTTGCTGCGCCCCAGTGTCGCCAATACCGGCGCCAGCACGCTGGCGATGAATGGCCTGTCGGCCGTGGCCATCAAGATGCCGGACGGGACAGATACCCCCGCCGACGTCCTGAAAACCAGCGGGGCTTATTTGTTGCTGCATAACGGCACGCATTTCTGCCTGTTGAACCCCAGTGCTGCGCAAAATAGCGGCTGTCTGCAGTCGCTGGCGACGACGTTCACCAGCACCAGCACCACCGTCAACAGCATCCCGATGGATGACACGATCCCCACCAGCAGTGAGGGCGTCGAAATCATGAGCATCAGCATCACCCCCAAAAGCGCCACCAGTAGAATGGTCATCCGCGCCCAGGGCATCGCGGGACATGCCAGTGCGGGTTATCTGATTTCGGGCATTTTTATCAACAGCGCATCGGCCGCCCATTACAGCAATTCGGATGCGGCGCCGGCCACCAATGCCAGCAAGGCGTCAATTTTATGCACGCATAGCCCCGGTTCGACCGCCCCGGTGACCTACAAGCTGCGCATTGGCGGCAGTGGTGGCGGCATTCGCTACAACGGGTCGTATAGCGGGCGCGTGCTGGGCGGGTCTTGTTACTGGTTGATGACAGTTGAGGAGTATCAATAATGATTATTCTACAAAAAACCTACACCAATGGCGTGGTGCGTGAAATTGCTGTTACCGCCGTCAGTGCCACCGATGATGCCACCACCGTTATTCTATCCACCACAACCGATGGCGCGCTGGCTTTGTGCCAGGTTGATGAGCCAGACCTCTGGGCCCAATTGGAGATGGCCGGAGGTCTGCCCGCATGAGCCCTGATTTTGTCGGGCTGCTCACGCTGTCGCTCACCCTGTCGATACATTTGATCGGCACCGCCTGGTGGGCGGCATCGATGACCAAGCGGGTTGATTACATCGAAAAATGGGTGACCAGCCATGAACATACCGCCGCGCGTCTTGCCGCACTTGAACAGCAAATCGCCCATCTGAATGGTGGTATTGGCCGGGTCGAAGCGCTGTTGCGCGGCCGTGGATAAGGAGACCAAATTGATGAAGAAACCCCTCCCGCGCGGCATTCGTAACAACAACCCCGGTAATATTCGCCTGTCCAAAACGCGCTGGCTGGGGCAACGGTCCTTTCAATTCGATCCCGCTTTTGTTGAATTTGACGACCCCATCATGGGTCTGCGGGCGCTGATGCGGTTGTTGCTGACCTATCAGGTCAAATATGGTCTTGATACGGTTGAAAGCCTGATCAACCGCTACGCGCCGCCGCATGAAAACGCGACCGACGCCTATGTCCATCACGTGGCCAAGGCTTTGGCGGTGGGGCGGCGTGACCGGATTGACGTGACGCTGCCCGATACCTTGCAAAAAATCGCCCGTGCGGTGACGCGGCATGAAAACGGCCGCCCCTATGCGGGTTATCCGCCGGATTGGTACAGCGGCGAGACCTATGCACGTGCGCTGGCACGCCTTACCCAAAACGCTTAAGGAGAGTTGATATGTTGAAGACATTGATAGGTTATGTGGTGGCCCGCCTGCGCGAGCGGTCAACGTGGCTTGGGTTGATTTCGCTGGCCACGGCCTTGGGACTGGTGCTGAGCCCGGCGCAACAGGACGCGATTATTGCGGCGGGCAGTGCCCTTGCCGGCTTGATCGCGACACTGACGCCGGACCGCGCTGACAAGGCATGAGCATGCTGGCGGTACTGACGCTTGCCATTGGCGGAGTCATTGTGCTGGTGGGATATTTAATTGTGCAGCTGCGCCGGCAAGGTCGGCTG
>JAIXUW010000057.1 GCA_027483355.1 Alphaproteobacteria bacterium | reverse complement strand
GAGGTTGCTGCCATTATTCGCGTGACCGATACAACGGCCCCCAAGGGGGGCACCAGTCCACACAAAGTTCTTCGCCGCCTGATGACAGGCCAGGCAACGAACATCCCACCCGGCATGACCGAGGTGGCGCTTGATAAGCGTCTGCACCAGATGGCCGCGCTGATGAGCGATGCGGATCTGACGCCGTCGGCGGCTTTGAGCTATAGCAATGCGCGAAAACAGGGCGCGCGGCTGGCGGTCGAGGTACCGGCGATTGCCCCCACCGACGAAAATCAATTGGGCTTTCTGACCCATGTCGTCGAGAAGTCTTTTTTATCGGCGGCAGCCCAACACCATCTGCAACCCAGCCTGCAGCGTGTCTTCAATCAGACGGCGGCCCGAGTGGCCCGGCTGTCTGTTCCAAGCCCCCAGCGGCGCATAAAGTAATTTTATTACAAAAAATGCGCTAAAAATCGCTGTTTACCCTTAAAATACGCTTGCGAAGACAATTATATTACCATATTGTTTTTATATGCGATTTAACCAGCTCTCACAAAAGCGTTCCTCTTTACGCGGTACGTGGCAACGCGGTGCGGCGGCAGTGGCCGCCAGCACCCTGTTGATGGGCGCGCAAGCGACCCGCGCACAGGAACCAGCCTTGCCTTTACGGGGCGCCGCTGAAACGTTGGCAGCACTCCCGCCCGAGGCTGCGCGCATGCCAGCACTGGCACCGGGTCGTCAAATGATTGTGGTGACTGAACGCAGCTTTATCGATGACCGCATCACACCCGCGGCCGTGATAGCGGCCGTGACGCCTTATTTACCCGCGGGCGCTCTGCCCCTCGACGATCAGCAAGCGCGCGGTATTGTCGAGAGCATCTTGGAAGACAAAGCCGCCGCTTATCGTCTGACTGATCGTACCGGCGCACGCGTTGGCTGTGTCGTGGCGATGAACAGCCGCCTGCGGAGTGCCCGCGAATATGCGGCCTTATTAAGTGGCGCCCCGGCTGGCCTGCTGACGGGTAATGTTTCTGGTACGGCCCAGCAGTGGCAGACTGCGATTTTATTTCACGAAGCCGCCCACTGCGGTCAGCATCATGCACCGGGCAATATGTTTGATCTGGCCCCCACCCTGATGGCCGAAATAGACGCCGATCAGGTGATGACCGACCTGTTCGAAGATGCCTTGGGCGGCAGCTATGCCACGGTTGCCCGTGATGTGCGTGCGATGCGCGCGCTCGGCGCCATCCATTTTACCAATGACACCCACCACACCGCGGCGGGCGTTTTCCTGGCCGGTGAAGATATAGGTTGGGCGGGTGCGCCGCCTTCGGGCTCTCAGGTCCTGGCCGATATGCAGCGCCTGCGTCCGCTGCTGTCCCAAGAGGTGGGGCGTATGCTGTCAGATCGCACCGACTGGTACGTCGTGGCACTGCGGGATGAACTTAACCGGCTCGAGCGCTTCGTCTCGGTTGATGCCCGCGCCCAGCACCCCGTTCTGCAGCGTCGCGCCAGTATGCTGCGCCACATGGAGCGTTACGGGGCGGAGGCTTTCGCGCGGCGCTATGGTGCCACCCAGCCAGCGCTGGTGCGCGCCGTCGAGGCCAGTGTGGGCGATCAGATGCGGGCCCGGCGGGACGATCCTGCTGCCTATGCCTATTTCGCCACCGCTGCCCGCCGGCTGCAACAGCGCCACGTCTTTGCGCCCGATACCTATGGCGCGCGTTTTCTAGAGATATATGCCAGTGCCGCGGAGCAATACGTGGTACAGCCCGCCTGCCGTAGCGCACGGGCGCAACGGGTCCATCTGCATTGCCGTTTGGTGTAAAGGCGGTGTTTATCAAGACACATTAAAAAAGCCGCCCGGTAAGGGGCGGCTTTTTTTAAAGACAGCGTGTCAGAATTAACCGGCAGCGGCTGCTTTTTTCTCGGGTGCTGGGGCCGCGACGGCTTCAGTGGTCGAGGCAGGGGCTTCGATTTCGCGCTCGCGCTCGGCAATACGGGCCGATTTACCACTGCGGTCACGCAAGTAGTACAGCTTGGCGCGGCGGACAGTACCGCGGCGGACCAGCTGGATGGAATCTATGCTGGGCGAGAAGAGGGGGAACACACGCTCGACGCCCTCGCCGTAGCTGATTTTGCGCACGGTGAAGGTTTCGTGAATGCCGCCGCCGTTACGGGCGATGCATACGCCTTCGTAACCCTGGATACGGGTTTTGGCGTCTTTGCCAGCACCTTCCTGAATGCGAACGTTCACGCGCACGGTGTCACCGGGGGCGAAAACGGGGATTTTTTTCTCGGTCTGAGCTGCCAGTTTTTTCAGCTGGGCCTGCTCGAATTTCTGCAAGTCGTTCATTGGTCTTAAACCCTTATATTTTTTAGCGGAACCTCGTAATCGAACGCGCTGTTTATGCGGTATGCGCGCCGGCAGGTCCCTAATGTTGATTACCGGGTGATGGGCGGAATCGTCTACCCATCTAAGTGTGGCATTGTTACCTTAAAATTTGCCTGATTTCCAAGGGTTTCTTGGCTTTTTTTCGCCACAGGGGCGCATCGGACCATCTCTTTGACCGGTTTTGTTTCGTAAACAAGGGTTTAGGCGATCGGAATACCCCTTGTCTTTGTTTCCGTAATTATGTTACAACGGCGCATTCAATTCCTGTAAAAAAAGATTCGGAGCCATCCATGATCTACCCAAAAAGCAGCCACTGCGGCCACTACACCAGTCCTCTCTTGGCCAGCGTTTTGAAAAGCCCAGCCAATGCGCGTTTGAAGCAAGCCTTTGAAAAGGTAACCGGGGCCGAGCTGTGCATTGCCCCCGCCAGCACCGTCATTATGTTCGGCGCCCCCAGCGAAGAAGCCGTCTCACAAGTAGAAGCGGCGCTGCAGGAGATCGAGAGCGCCTTAACCGTCCCGCCCGCCCTGTTGAAATCGATTCTAAAGAACAACGGCTTCTAATTTTTAAAAGCAAAGGAAACCTGAAAATGATGACACCCCCTGAAGGAAATCTTGTCGGTACTTATGAAGGTTATCTCGCCGATTTATTTGCCGATGAAAGCAATGGCCTCAAAGCGCATTTTCAAAAGGTGACGGGCGCCAATATCGAGTATTCGCCTTTTGGCACCAGTATGGACGTGGCGACGCCAAACAAAGAAGATGTCGAGCGTATCAAAGCGTTATTCAAAGATATGGAGTCAGGTGCTTTCATTCTTGAAGGCCTCAACGCTGTTTTGAAAAAACACGCCTTTTAAGGAGCCCAAATCATGCAAGAAAACCCCAACGACAGGTACACCCGTCTCGTACGGGCCGCGAAGGCCACGGTCTCGCACCAACTACGTTCGCTGCGTGAAAAGGGGACGGTATACCAACCAAAACCCGCCGCTGTAGACAGCCAAGCCAATGATGTCTTTGCCCGCCGCGTGCAGGCAGCCAAAGCAACGGTCGCACATCAGCTGCGCTCGCTGCGCGAAAAAGGCACCGTTTATAAGCCGAAATAAATGCTTATCAAAAACACAGACTGAAAACGGCGGCCTTAATGGTCGCCCTTTTTTTTGTCCTGATAAGCGGCCCATAGATCGGGACGGCGTTCTTGGGTGAGGGCTTCTGATTCAGCCCGCCGCCATTGGGTAATTTTGGCGTGATGGCCTGAGGTGAGTATGTCGGGCACAGCGCGTTCAATACCTTGTGGATCAACCCAGACGGCGGGCCGCGTGTAATGCGGGTATTCCAAAAGGCCGTGGGTAAAGCTTTCCTCGTCATGGGTGCCGGCATTGCCCAAGACCTCGGGCAGCTGGCGCACCACGGCGTCCAGCAAGATCATCGCGGCTTGTTCACCGCCGGTTAAAATATAATCACCAATCGAGATTTCTTCGATCTGATAGGCATCCAGCAGGCGCTGGTCGACGCCCTCGTAGCGGCCACAGAGAATGGTCAGGTGGTCTTCTTGTGCCAATTGCTCGACCCGTGTTTGCGTGAGCGGCCTGCCGCGTGGGCTCATGTACATCAGGCGGCCGTGCGGCGCCACACTGTCGAGCGTACGCGACAGCACATCGGGCTTCATCACCATACCCGCCCCGCCGCCAAAGGGTGCGTCGTCGACGGTGCGGTGCACGTCGCCCGCGAAATCGCGTGGGGTGACGGTATTGATCGACCACAGGCCTTTCTCCAGCGCCCGGCCGGTCAGGCTATGGCCGAGAAACCCCGGGAACAGCTCGGGGAAGAGGGTGATCAGGGTTGCTGAAAAAAGGGGCATGATCAATCCAGCAAGCCCGGCGGCGGATCGATGCTGATAAAGCCGCCTTCGATATCAACTTCGGGCACGCAGTCGTCATTAAAGGGCACAAAGAAGCTGTTGCCCTTCGGCGGTTTGATATCCAGTAGATCGCCCGCGCCGAAATTGGCAACGCCGATCACCTTACCCAGCACTGCGCCTTCGACGTGACGCGCTTCAAGGCCGATCAGATCAATGTGGTACCAGGTATTTTTCTTTTTAATCTTGGGCAGAATATCGCGCGGTAGATAAAGTTTTTTACCGCGCCATTTCTCGGCCAGGGTGCGATCACTGAGACCTTCGAGGGTGGCAATCGCCGATCCGTCACCGCCGCGCAGTTTGATAATGCGGCAGAGCGGCGCGCCTTTGGCGTCCAGCAGCTCGTTTTTGGTCAGCAGCCGGGTGTCTTCGCCAAAGAGCTTGAGCTTGACGTCACCCTTGATGCCATGCACGCCGACAATTTCAGCCATAAGTAGCAGGTCGTCGTTCATGGATGAAAGTCCGTTTAAAAATGAAAGAAAGAATACGAGATCCGGATCGGGGGCGGCGGTGACCCGCCACCCCCATGGAACCGGAGACCGTCTTAAGCTTCGGTGGCTGCAGCTTCTTCAGCTGCAGGTGCCGGGGCTTCTTCTGCCGGTTTGGCAGCGGCCTGGGCGGCTGCTTCCTTACGGGCTTCTTCTTTTTTCAGCTTTTCTTTGGCGCGTTCTTGCATTTTCTGGCCGGCGGCGGCTTTCTCAGGGTTATTTTTGCGAGCAGGCATGGCGATGAGGCCAGCACGACCCAGGAACAGGGCGACGCGGTCGGTGACTTGCGCGCCTTTGCCCAGCCATTCGGTAATACGTTCGCCTTTCAGGACAACCCGATTGGTATCGTCTTTGGGCAGCATCGGGTTATAGGAACCGACCTTTTCCAGGAATTTACCATCGCGCGGGCTGCGGCTATCGGCCACAACAATGTGATAGTAGGGACGTTTTTTGGCACCGGCACGGGCCAAACGGATCTTCAGCATTTTAAGTACTCCAGTTGTTATAGGTTGTCAGTCTCCGGCTTCCGGTGAAAGTGTGATCCGAGCCGCGGGCCGATAAGCCATACCCCGCGGCGGAAATTCTGTTGGTCTATTTCTTGCGAAACAGCGGGCCGCCCTCCGCGAAAGGATTAGTCCCGAGCGGATTATCGCCGCCTTGTAGCATCTGGGGTGGCAATTGGCCCTGCATATTCTTAGCCATGCTTTCCAGCTCGCCCATGCCGCCGGCACCTAGCATCCCGCCCAGTGCCCGCATCATGCCTTTGCCGCCCATTTTGTTCATCCGCTTCATCATCGTCTGCATATCGGCGAATTGTTTGAGCAGGCGGTTGACGTCTTGCACGTTGGTGCCCGAACCCGCCGCGATACGTTTGCGGCGCGAGGCGTTGATGAGATCCGGCTTGGCGCGTTCACGCGGCGTCATGGAGAGAATGATGGCTTCCTGACGCGGCAGAATTTTATCGTCAATCGGCGCGTCTTTCATGGCGTTCTTGATTTTGCCCATACCGGGCAGCATCCCCATCAGGCCGCCAATACCGCCCATTTTTTTCATCTGACGCAGCTGGCTGAGGAAATCGTCGAGATCAAATTTACCCTTCTGCATGTTCTCGGCGACGCGGCGGGCTTCGTCCATGTCGACGGTCTCGGCCGCTTTTTCCACCAGCGAGACAACGTCGCCCATATCGAGAATACGGCCAGCCACGCGGCGGGCATCAAAGGGCTGCAGCGCGTCTGACGTCTCGCCGGTGCCCAGAAACTTGATCGGCTGGCCGGTGACCGCGCGCATGGACAAGGCCGCGCCGCCGCGTGCGTCACCATCGACGCGGGTGAGGATAATACCGGTGACGCCCAGGGCGTTATTAAAGTTCTGTGCCGTGGTGACCGCATCCTGACCGGTCATGGCATCTGCCACCAGCAGGGTTTCGATGGGCTTGGCGATATCGCGCACCGCCACCAGTTCCTGCATCAGGGCTTCGTCAATCGACAGGCGACCGGCGGAATCGAGAATGAGAACATCATAGCCACCCAGCTTGGCTTCGCGCAGTGCCCGCTCGGTGATGGCCAGCGGCTTTTCACCCGCGACGATGGGCAGGCTATCCACGCCAATGCTCTCGCCCAGAATACGCAATTGTTCTTGTGCGGCCGGGCGGTAGACGTCGAGTGAGGCGATCAGTACCTTGCGGCGCAGTTTTTCGTTTAAGTGGCGGGAGAGTTTGCCCGTTGAGGTGGTCTTGCCCGAACCCTGCAAGCCCGTCATCAGAATAACGGCAGGCGGCGCGGTATTGAGATTGAGGTCCCCTTGCGGGTGATCCAGCATTTCGATCAGGGCGTCATGCACGATCTTGACGACTTGCTGACCGGGTTTGACGGCGCGCAGCACTTTTTCGCCGACGGCCTCAGCGCGGACTTTTTCAATGAAGTCTTTAGCGACCGGCAGGGCCACGTCGGCTTCGAGCAGGGCCACGCGTACCATGCGCAGTGCCTCGCCAACGGTTGCTTCATCCAGCACGCCGCGCTTCATCAAACCGTCAAAAATACCGCCGAGGCGATTACTTAAACTTTCAAACATCGTCTTCCCATTGAATGGTCACAGCGCATAACAGTTTTGGCCCCCGTGAGCGTAACTTCGCTGACGGGGGGACGCAGAGCGTTCGTATAAAACGGGCCTGCAGTGTGAATCGGCCGGGAATCTTCACAAAGAAAAGTCCCAGCTGTATGGGCGTTTTATAGGGGTTTTGCCCCTTTTCTGTCAAGTTCTTAAGGGCGAGGGGCACGGATGACCCCGAGATACTGTCCCTTATTGACATTATGTAATTGATAATGCTAAGAATCGTGTCTCACCTTTTCAGGATACTTGCCATGTCCGAGATGCCGCTTACGGCCCTCATCAACCATCGACTTGTCACGGCCGTGCAGAGTTGGCGCTGGCAGGAGATACCGGCCCTGCTTGCCCAAGGCGGACAGGCCAATATGTTGATCGGCGGCGAAACTCTTTTGGCGCGGGTGATTGCCAATATCGGCACCGATGCCGACGAGGTCCTGACCGCACTGGTGCAGGCCGGGGCTGATGTCAACGGTATGGATGCCAATGGCGGTAGCCCGCTGTTGGCGGCGCTGTGCCGCGACCGGCCGGATTTGATTGAATGGCTGTTGAAAAATGGCGCGGATGTGAACCTGACAGCTGCAAACAAGGCCTCACCCCTGTGGCTGGCGGTCGAATTTGATATGGCCGACGATACCGATATGCGCACCAAGATTTTACTGGCCCATGGTGCCACCCCTGAAACGAAAGTGACTTTTGCCGGGCGTCCCCCGCAAAGCGTGCGTGAATACCTGGAACAGAAAGCCGCCACGCAAGAAGTTTTGAGCGCCACGGGCGTTGTCGATATGTATGAACTGGCGCTAGCGGCAAGACGTTTATTGGCGTTACTGCCCAAACCGCAACCACCCCGCGATATTCATCGCCTGCTGCGTGAAAGTGCGGCCGGTCGCAACCTGAAACTGGCGCGACGCCAGCCACCCAAAACCAAAGGACCGGGCGGATGAGCACAGACAACCCCCATCAGAATGACAGCCAGCGCGAGGCGTTTAATCGTCAGTCGGTGGAAAAAATCGTCGAATATCTTTCCTTTGGCGCGGATCCCAATAGCCAAAAGGATTCGGGTGAGACAATTTTGCATGAAGCTGCCCGCAGCAGCAGTACCCAGGCGGTCATTACATTGATTGAAGCGGGTGCAGACCCTAACCTTGCCGCAAACGACGGGGTGACCCCTTTTATGGCGGCGGTGAATGCCAAGCGTTTCGACAGCGCTCTTTACATGCTCGATTACAAAGCTGATGTCAATTTTCAGCCAACACCGCAGTCGATGTCGCCCCTCTATCGCGCCATTTTTTTTGATACCCTTGACGGGCATACCAACCGGACCGCTTTTTTGCTGGAGCGCGGTGCCAATCCTGATGCCTTGATCGAATTACCCGACGGCCAGAGTTTGACTATGGCGGCATGGGCTGACCAATGCGATCAGGACGCGGGGCGACGACTTTTTGCCGATCTGTTTACCCGCTATACCGATCGTGATATTCGTGGCGAGGTGGTAAAGGCACGCCAAACAGCAGAAGGCCAGCAGCGCCGCATGGACAATTTGCGCAAAGCCAGCCGCGCCGACCGTCACAAATTTATCTTGCGGCCGCGCTGATGCGTGTGCAGGAGAAAAATCTGTTTACGGCGATCATGGCCGATGATGTGGGGGCTGTGCGGCAGGCCTTGGCCAGGGGCGCGGTTGTAAATATCAGCGATGTCAATGACCGTCCGCCTTTGTGGTATGCGGTCGGCCAATCGGCGGAGATGATGGATGTGCTGTTGGCCCATGGCGCCAACCCCAATTTTGCGGATGAGCGTGGCTATACGCCATTGATGCATGCGGTGGCAGAGCTTGATTTCGCGGCAGCCGCCGCCATGCTACAGGTGGGCGGCGATGTTACGTTCCAAGCCGCACCCAGAGGGTTGAGCGCACTGCATTCTGCAGTCTTTGCGGATGTACGCGACGGGAAAACCCAACGGATAGATTTTGTTCTGAAGTATGCAACGCATACGCAGATAATCATGAATTGGCAGGGTGCTGGCTTCACAGCCGAAGGTCTGGCGCGTCATCTGACCGCGCCGGATAAGCCTGCTGCCCATCGTATGCTTGCAGTCTTTGCGGCGCAGCGCGAGAAGGTCGAGCGGGCGGCAGCAGCCCAGATGGTCGCCAATATGTCCGCCCGGCAAGAAGCACAGACGGCGTTGCAGGAAAAACTGTTACAGAGTGCCCGTGGCCCTAACCGAAAACTGAGGCTGTAATGCGCCAGCGTACGCCCCAGCAGCAAAAGCTTGATAACGCTTTTTTAGCCGCCGCAGAACTATGTCATGAGAAAGAGATGGCGCGTCTACTGGCGGCGGGGGCTGACCCAGATGTGCGGACAAAATGGAACAGCGAACCGGTCATCTGTCATATCGCCATGTATGGCACGCCCGATGAGTTACGGCTGCTTATTCAATACGGTGTTGATGTCAATGCCGCCGATGCTCATGGAATGACGGCCCTGCATGCGGCCCTTGAACAGGGGGCGCTTGAAAATGCAGATATTCTTATCGCGCAGGGGGCAAAGCTGAATGCCCAGGCCCGTCCCGGCCATACCCCGCCCCCCTGGGTCACCGCCATCCTCTTTGATCAGAAATACCCCTCGACGGCACGCACGCAATTCGTCTTGCGCCATCAACCTGATTTCACCTTGTTTTTCGAGCATTTCAGCAAGCCTGGCCAAACCATCTGGGATGTCCTCGACACCCACGACAATCGCCGACACGGGGCCGAGATCAAAAAAATGGTCACCGAATATATGCAAGACCAACATCGCCGTGATACGACCGCTCTGCAGGCAGCCCAGCGTTTGCAGAAACTAAAAGATCGTCGCAATCGCGATAAAGGCAAATACAAGCTATGACCGATCGCAATCGACAAATCGAACTGGATACGGCACTCTGGCTCGCTGTGAGTAATGGTGACGACGCGGCCATAGACCGGTTACTGGCAGCGGGTGGCAACCCGAATGTCCGGGCGGATGGCGAATGTTCTGCCTTTATAGCCGCGGTGCAGCTACAGATGTTCGATGTTGCCGATAAAATGATCGCGGCGGGGGCCAAGGTGAATTATCAGGTGGGGCCCGGCATATCAAAGCCGCCCTTGTTTGCCGCTTTGCTGCGGGATGCAATGCAGGGCAGCACTGCCCGCACCGCATATCTTCTCGCCCGGGGGGCTGACCCTTATGTACGCTTTCACTTTGCCGAGCAGTCTGATTGCTGTGTCGTACAGATGCCCGCTCTCTTAGATAGAATTTTGAATGATCAGGAACGTGCGGCGATGCGGCAGCTTGCCAAGCTTTTTGATGAACATACCGTGGCGCTCAACCGCGCCCGGCAGGAACGCCTGGTCCGTCAACGCAAACAAAAACCGGGTTTAAAACTATGACAAGGTTAGCCTTGAAGCAGGAACTTTTAAGCGCTATTCAGGCGGGCGATGCTGACGCCGTTATTCAATTATTGGCGGCAGGGGCCAACCCTGATGCGGTTTTGCAAAGCGAGCCGGCGCTGACCGTGGCGGTTGACCGGGGTCACGCGGCGGTGGTGGCAGTCCTGATCAGGGCGGGCGCGTGCCTTGATGCCGTGGACAATCGCTTTTTTTCAGCCCTCCACGTGGCCATCATAAAAAAGCGTTTTGATATTGCGGATATGTTGTTGGTGGCAGGTGCCGACATCAATGTCCAACGCAACCCCGGTTTTTCTTCGAGCCCGCTGCATACCGCCATTTATTGCGATATCAAAGACGACACAACGCAGCGGACCGCTTATTTGTTGGGTAAGGGGGCCGACATCAATCGCCAGGCTTGGGTGGGGACGGGTTATCTTAAACACACCGGCGATGCACTGGCACAGGCCAAAGCCTTGGACGGCGGTGAAAAAATGCTTCAGTTCTTGGTAGATTATCTGCAGCAACGTATTCAGCAGCAAACGGCGCAGCGCCTGGCAAGCCTGAGCAAAGCAAAGAAGTACCGTTTATGACCCCGGCCGCCCTGCAAACAAAATTGCTGGCCGCGATTGTGCGCGGTGATCGACGTCAGATTGACGCCTGTCTGGCAGCGGGGGCCACGTTGCATGACAGCCCCGATGCCGGTTTAACCACGCCCTTTACCTTCGCGGTGAAACGCGGCGATGTGGCCCTGATCGCCTATCTCTTAGATCGTGGTGCTGACCCCAATCATCAACAGCTACGCGGCGTTACACCGCCACCCCTGGCCATTGCGGTGTTGTGTGATTTGCGCGCGGGCACGACCGCGCGGACGGCGTTGTTGCTGGCGCGCGGGGGGCATCCGGATATCAAATTTACCTATAATAAAAAACCGCAGCAGACCATTATTGATATGCTCGATGATGTGATGCCTTTTGCGATTGCGCCCGAAGATGTGGCTATAGAGCAGTTTAAAGATATGTTGCAGCAGGCACGCGAGATGGCGTCCGAGGAGACGCGGCTGCGGATGGTTCAGATGCAAAAACGTCAACGCAATAACAGTAAGAGTTTTAAGCTATGACCGATGAAAGCTGGTGGCATCCGCCACGTTTTGCCGTCAAATTACCCTATCTGCAAGCGCGGGCCGAGATCATTGGCCGGCTGCGTGCATTTTTTGCGGCGCGCGGCTATCTTGAAGTCGATACCCCCGCCTTACAGATCAGTCCCTGCATGGAGGCGCATATCCAGGCGTTCAAGACCGAATTGGTCAGTGCCGATGGCCAGACCCGGGCACCTTACTATCTGCATACCAGCCCGGAATTCGCCATGAAAAAATTGCTGGTGGCGGGGTTGCACAAAATTTTTCAATTGGCGCGGGTGTTTCGCAACAACGAGGGCTCTGGCTGGCACAGCCCTGAATTTACCATGCTGGAATGGTATCAGCGCGGTATGACTTACCGGCAAATGATGGGCGAGACGATTGACCTGGTGCGTGCCTGCAGCCCGGGTGTACTAACAGCCCATGGGCGCACCGCCGATCCGCAGCTGGACTGGGAAATCATCAGCGTTGTCGAGGCTGTAAAAAAATATGCTGATATTGATATCAGTGATCATTTGAATGATTTGGAGCATCTGCAGCGCGAGGCCAAACGGATTGGTGTTTATATCTCACCCGCCGATGATTGGGACAACGCCCTGTTAAAAATCATCATGGATAAGGTTGAGGGTGTTATTGGCGGTGATCGCCCGGCTATTCTCTATGACTATCCGGTCTCTATGGCGGCTCTCTCACGCCCGAAGCCGGAAGACCCGCGCTTTGCCGAACGCTTCGAGGTTTATGCCTGCGGTGTCGAACTTGCCAATGCTTTTGGCGAATTGACCGACGCGCGTCTGCAGCGCAAACGTTTTCTGCATGACGTGCATCTGCGTAAGAAAATTTATGGTGATGATTATCCGGTCGATGAAGATTTCCTGCGCGCCCTTGACCATGGCCTACCCGATTGCGCCGGCAATGCGTTGGGCGTTGATCGCCTGGTCATGCTGATCACCGGGGCCGATACCATTGATCTGGTGCAGGCGGCACCGGTAAGATATTGAAATTAAAGAGCTTAGCGCCACAAAAAGCTCTTGTTTATGATAAATTAAGGCGCTATAAAGTCATCTCCTCATTTCTCTCCTCTAAGGACTAAACATGACCCATCCTCTTTTTGACACTGTTTCAACGCTCGTTGATGTTTTTGTACGAGAAAGTGCCCGCCAGGCTGCCAATGACGTGGGTTACATTTTTGAAGGAGAGCTGCGCCGGGCCGAGCAGCGTCATGAAGCTGCCAAAGGCGCGCTTGAGACCGTAGGTCGCGGACGTATGCCTAGCCTTAAGCAGGTGGCAAGCCCCCGCGGTGCTGCCAACGCCCGTTTCTGATCGGAGCTTACTGATGGCACATGATAAGCGAATTTTGCTTCTGATGGCCGTATGCCTATTGGCACGACCGCGCATGCGCGAAGACGTACCCGCGCGTGAAGAGGCGCTGGACCTGCTGTTACGTCCCCATGATGCAACCATGCGGATTACCTTGCCGGCTAAACGTGTGCGTTGTAACGACATCGTACTGCGCGATCATTTTTTTGCCGCTCAAAAACCAGAATATCCCCGTGTAACGCAAAAACTCTCCAGCCAGCATGCTCTGCGCCAGCCACAGGTGCGCTGCGGCCGTCTTTATCGGCGTTGATACACAGGATTAAAAAAAGCCCCGGCGTAAACCGGGGCTTTTTCTTTGTATGCAAGCAGGTGCTTACTTACCCTGATAGATATCCATGATGCGACCCAGCATGGCGAGGGCTTCTTCGCGGGGGCGCTGAAACGAATTGCGGCCGATGATCGAGCCGTGACCGCCGCCATCAAAAATGGCGCGGGCATCGTCGTAAACGCTTTCCTCATCCTTGGTGGCGCCACCGGAGAAGACCACCAGACGGCGGGTGTTGAAGCAGGACTTCATCACATGGGCGACGCGCTCGGCCTGCGTACCAATGGGGATTTTTTTGTCTTCATAGACCTTTTTCGCTTCGGGCAGTTCCAGGTGGTCGCTCGGCAGTTTCACCTTGATGATATGGGCACCCAGGAGTGCCGCCATATGGGCGCCATAGGCGATGTTATCAATCGCCAGTTCGCCTTCTTTGGAGATATTGGGTCCGCGCACGTAAGACCACATGACGGTGGCGATGCCGACTTCTTTGGCTTCGCGGGAAAGGGCCACGATTTCTTCCTGCATCTCGAGCATATGCTCGGAGCCGGGATAGATCGTAAAGCCAATAGCACCGCAGCCCAGGCGCAAGGCATCCTTGACGGAAGCGGTCACCGATTGGTCCTTGGCGGTGATCAGACTGTTAGAGGAGTTGATCTTGAGGATCAGCGGGACTTGGCCCGCGAAGGTATCGGCACCTGCTTCCAGCGCACCCAAGGGGGCGGCATAGGCGGAGCAGCCGGAATCAACCGCCAGCTGATAGTGGTAATGTGGGTCGTAGCTCTCGGGATTTGCTTCAAAGCTCCGCGCCGGGCCATGCTCAAACCCCTGGTCGACGGGCAAAATCACCAGCTTGCCGCTGCCTGACAAACGGCCATGCATCAGCATACGGGCGATATTGGCCTTGGTGCCCGGGTTATCGCTTTCGTACCACGACAGAATTTTTTTAACAGCGGGGGTGATGTGCATGGTCATGATCCATATCCTTAGGTCTTATTTCAGTTTCGCCATGGCCACGGCTGTGTCCGACATCCGGCACGAGAAGGCCCATTCGTTATCGTACCAGCACATGACACGCACAAAGGTGCCTTCGATCACTTTGGTTTCATTGAGGGCAAAAATCGACGAATGCGCGTCGTGGATAAAATCGGTGGAAACCAGGGGTTCCGTATAGGTGCCGAGAATGCCCTTCAATTGTCCTTTGCTAGCATCAAGAACGGCTTGATTGATTTCTTCGATAGTGGTGGCGCGTGCGGCGGTGAATTTAAAATCAACCAGCGAGACATCGGGTGTGGGCACGCGGATAGATGTGCCATCCAGCTTCCCCTTTAGCGCCGGCATGACTTTACCGATGGCTTTGGCAGCACCGGTGGACGTGGGTACCATGTTAAGGGCGGCAGCGCGCGCACGGTGCAGATCTTTGTGCATAGTATCGACCGTGGTCTGGTCGCCGGTATAGCTGTGGATCGTCGTCATAAAGCCATGCGCGATGCCAACCTTGTTGTGGATGGCCCAGACCACGGGGGCCAGGGCGTTGGTGGTGCACGAGGCGTTCGAGACGATGGTGTGTTCGGCCTTGAGCTGGTCGTGGTTGACGCCGTAGACGACCGTCAGGTCTTCGTCCGTGGCAGGGGCCGAGATCAGGACTTTTTTGGCGCCAGCGGTGATATGCTTGGACGCTGTTTCTTTTGAGGTGAAAATGCCGGTACATTCAAAAGCGATTTCGACGCCATGATCTTTCCAAGGCAATTGTGCGGGGTCTTTGACCTGCACCATGGGAATTTTTTTACCATTGATGACAAGCGCATTACCGTCGACGGCAACATCACCTTTGAAACGGCCATGCACCGAGTCGTACTTGAACAAATGGGCATTTGCTTCGGCGGTGGCCAGATCGTTGATGGCCACGACATTGACGTCGGTGCGGCCCGTTTCCATGATCGAGCGCAAAACCAGGCGGCCGATACGGCCAAAGCCATTGATGGCGACATTGACGGTCATGGTATTTATCCTTTCAAACAGGCTTTTTAAATGGTCAGCCAGTAACGGCGGACGGGGCAGGTGGCCCCAGCAACAGTGATGGTATCTTGCAACTTTCCGCCCGCTTTTTCAATGATGCGGATCGAGGCCTGGTTATCGTCGTTGCAGGTTATAAGCGCCGGGTTGATGCCCAGTGCCTGCAAATGCGGCAAAGCGAGGCGCAGCATCAGTTGCCCATAACCGTGACCGCGCGCGCTTGCACGTATGGCATAGCCGACATGACCGCCCACACGCTCCAGATCGGGGGTAAGCTGATGGCGCAGGCTGATGCGTCCCAAAAACTGCTGACCCATCACTAGCCACAGCGTGGTAAAGGGCACGCGGGGGACTTCGCGGCCATCGGCCAGAATAATCCGCCGGCTCATGTCATTATCGGCGCGCAGCCAGTCGTCGAAGTCTTCACGCACCCAGGCGATCTCATCGGGGTCGGCGGGTGTCTCCCCCAAACCTTCGGCCAGCGCATCGGCAAAGCTATCTTTGTACGCGCTGTCAGGTGCAATTAAACGCGGTGTCAGCAACATGGCATTCAGCCCTTTAGGGCAGCCTCGGCCTGGCGCACGATATTGTCAGCCGTGATGCCAAAATGCTCATACAGCTTTTCAAAGGGGGCGCTTTCACCGAATGACTTCATACCGATGAAAATACCCTCGCGGCCGATGACAGCATCCCAGCCTTGGCGCACGGCGGCTTCGACCGCAATATTGATGCGCGGGGTAGAGCGGACCTGACGCTGATAGGTGTCGTCTTGTTGCAAGAACAATTCGAGTGCGGGCACGGAAATCACCCGGGTCAGAATACCTTTGGCGGCCAGCTGTTCGGCAGCCTTGACGGCGATCTCGACCTCGGAGCCTGAGGCCCAGATATTGACTTCTGCCGCAGTGGCGCTGTCACGCAGAACATAGGCACCACGGGCGGATTTATTATCGGTATCGTTATCCGTGCGCAGCAGTGGCAAATTCTGGCGCGTCAGCACCAAAACGCTAGGCGTGGTTTGGCTTTCCAGTGCGATCTGCCAGGCTTCTGCCGTTTCGATGACATCGGCCGGGCGCAAGACGCGCAGGTTGGGGATAGCCCGCAGCGCCGCCAGATGTTCAACCGGCTGGTGGGTGGGGCCATCTTCGCCAAGGCCAATGGAGTCATGCGTCATCACGTAAATAACGCGCTGTTTCATCAGGGCCGACAGGCGGATGGCCGGGCGGCAATAATCGGTGAAGCTGAGGAAGGTGCCGCCATAAGGAATGACGCCGCCATGCAGGGCCATGCCGTTCATCGCCGCCGCCATCGCGTGTTCGCGCACACCGTAGTAAACATAGCGACCCGTGAAATGATCCCGCGCCACCCCACCCATCGATTTGACGAGCGTGAGGTTAGAGCCAGTGAGATCTGCCGAGCCGCCGATCAGTTCCGGCATGGCGGGGACGAGTGCCTCGAGGACTTTGCCCGAGGCCGCACGGGTGGCGATCTTGGGGGCGTCGACGCGCATCTTGTCTTTGAAGGCGGCAATCAACGTCTCCACTTGCGCGGTGACATCTCCTTTGAAAGCAGCGTTAAAGTCTTTTTGCGTCTCGGCCGGGCTTGCTTTGAAAGTTGCCTCCCAGGCTTGGCGGGTTTTGCTGCCGCGTGCGCCGGCGGCGCGCCAATCGGCAATGATATCTTCGGGCAGCACAAACGGCTCATGCGTCCAACCGAGGTTTTTGCGCACACCCGCAATTTCTTCGGGACCAAGCGGCGAGCCATGGCTGCCGGCGGTACCCGCCTTGGTGGGTGCGCCAAAGCCGATGGTGGTTTTGCAGCAAATCAGCGATGGTTTTGCCGTGTCCTTGCGGGCGGCGGCAATGGCAGCGGCCACTTCGTCGGCGTTGTGGCCATCAACCTTCCATGTTGACCAGCCATAAGACTGAAAGCGCTTTTGCGTGTCATCACTGAACGATAGCGCGGTCGGGCCATCAATCGAAATATCGTTGTCGTCGTAGAGGACGATCATTTTGCCAAGGCCCAGGTGGCCAGCGAGGGATGCCGCTTCGTGGCTGATGCCCTCCATCAGATCGCCGTCACCGCACATGACGTAGGTGAAATGATCGCTGAGTGCGTCGCCAAAGCGCGCCGCCAGCAGTTTTTCCGCCATGGCCATACCAACGGCAGTGGCCAACCCCTGACCCAGCGGACCCGTTGTAGTCTCGATGCCCGCATCCTGCATGACTTCCGGGTGACCGGGGGTGAGGGAGTGCAGTTGCCGGAAATTTTTCAGCTGATCGAGCGTCATTTTCTCGTAGCCGGTCAGATGCAGCAAGGCATAGAGCAGCATCGAGCCATGGCCCCCCGACAACACAAAGCGATCGCGGTTGGGCCACAGGGGGGCGGAGGGATCAAAGCTGAGAAACTGGCGGAACAAAACAGTTGCCACATCGGCCATACCCATCGGCATCCCGGGGTGGCCCGAATTGGCCTTTTGTACCGCATCCATGGCAAGGGCACGGATGGCATTGGCCATCGGCAGGTGGCGGGGGTCGCTGGCGGTGACGGCGGTGGCGACGGGCGGGTTCGGAACGGAGAAGGCGGCAGCGGCATGGGCCATGGCAAAAACCTCGCAAATAAAGGCGTCAAATATGCTTGGCACCTTGCGGCTTTTTGCCGCAAAGGTCAATCAGGCGGGGTCGCGAAGGGGTGGATTATGTCTATTTTTTCTTGAATAATTTTAGCAACGAGGGTCCGGCCGCTTTCCAGAG
>JAIXUW010000264.1 GCA_027483355.1 Alphaproteobacteria bacterium | reverse complement strand
CTGGCGCATGCGCGCCCTTGCTTCGAACGGCATTCTCAGTACACTCGGTGGTCTACCGCGCTTTTTCTATGGAGATGGAGGCCCTGCCACGGCTGGCGCATTCAGCCCCTCCCTCTTTGTAGGATATCACTCCGTAGATTCCGTGCTTGTTACTGACTCCAGCAATGTACGAATCCGCCGTATTTTCTTTGATGGCACCTTGAGCACCATTGCTGGCTGCGGACTCGTGGGAAACACAGGCAATGGTGGCCCCCCTACCGCAGCTACCTTTTCAGCCCCTACTGCTGCAATTGCCGATTCCGCAGGCCGTATCTATATTGCTGACACGAGCAATCATACGATTCGGCGCATCATAGGCTCCACGATTACAGCCTATACTGGCACTGGCACAGCGGGCTCAACAGGAGATGGTGGCGCTGCGAGCGCCGCACGACTCGCCGGCCCCCGTGGCCTCGCCGTGACTGGCGGCGGCAGCACACTCTTTATTGCAGATACCAGCAACTGCGTGGTCCGCGTTGTTACCGCCGCTACAAGCACCATTCAGCTCGCCGCAGGCAATTATACTCCCGGATTTAGCGGCGACGGTGGGCTAGCTCCTGTGGCAAGGTTGAGCACACCTACTTCCGTAGCAGTCGACTCGGCGAGTAATCTATTTATTGCTGATTCTGGTAATCGCCGCATTCGTCGTGTAGATGCTGGTACGGGCATTATAACTACCTACGCAGGCACAGGCACCGCCGGCTTCAGCGGAGATGGTGGCGCGGCCACTTCTGCCACTCTCCGTAGCACCCTCGCCGTCACAACAGACCCATCAGGAAATCTGTATATTGCCGATACTGACAATCACTGTATCCGCGTTGTGGCGTCCAACACGGGGCTGATTCGCACGCTCGCCGGTCGTGGAGGTCAACCAGGCTACAGTGGCGACGGGTCCTTCGCAACATTCGCTAATCTGAGCACACCTACTTCCGTTGCATACGACCCCGCAAATGCACGCCTCTATATCGCTGACCAGGGTAATTTCCGCGTGCGCGTTGTCGATATTGCGGCAAATATCATCAATACTTACGGCGGAAATGGCTCTCCAATTGCCTCTCCAGATGGTGGGCCAGTCGCAACCGCTGTATTTGGCTCACTGGGCGGATTCGCAACGGACTCCAATGAAGATATCTGGTTTGCAGATACTGCAGCAAATGCCATCCGTAAACTCACTCGCTCAACAGGGGTTCTCACTACCGTGGCCGGCCAGCTCGGTCGCGGAGGATTCGGTGGAGATGGTGGCCCTGCCACCGCAGCCCTATTAAGCTCTCCGAACACACTCGTCATGGACCAGCCTCGCAATCGTCTGCTGTTTACAGATACTAATAACCAACGTATCCGCTACATTCAGCTTAACACGGGGCAAATCTCCACCTTTGCAGGAACGGGTGTGGCCGATTATCGCGGCGATGGCAGCAACTCTATGCAGGCCGCCTTTTTTGAGCCAAAAGGCTTGACCGTCGATGGAATCGGCAATGTCTACGTTGCCGACACACAGAATTTTCGCATTCGCCGCATTGATACACTCTCCACTGTGGAGACCTATGTTGGAACAGGCACCCGCGGAAATGTACAGGCCTTTCTGCCACCGATTATCTCACCCGTTGGGATTGTAAACGGAATTACCGTGGATGGAAATCTGAATCTCTATTTTGCGGATACAGATACCTCTATGCTGTGGTTTGTGAATCAAGGCACTGGTCTCGTAGAGCCGTATTCTGCTGCTGGCCCTGGATATCTGAATGATGGTGCTCCGGTGAATGCGGCTATCTTCAGCACCCCCACTGCGTTTGTGCTCGATTGTAACCAGAACTTTATAGTGGGCGATCGAGATAATTATCGCCTACGCCGCACCTATACGTTTGGTGCCCAGCGCCTCCCTAACTATCTGAACATGAGCATGACCTTCAGCAATTACGGCGTATCGACTGGGCAGGCATTTGTCTCACTGAACGGAACACCTCTCGCAACCTTTGATGCCGCGAATCCAGACGCATCAACACTCACCATTACTGACCTTGATATCCTGAACTACCCGTTACAGTCGAGCAATCCCGCCACAGGAGATCAGACACCCTGGCTAGAAATCCGATCTATCTCAACAACCGGATACACAAAACTCAGTGGCGCATTCTGGATGAACCAGATTCCAAACCAGGAGGAGCTCTCAAATGTTGTAAACTCGAATGCAGGAATTCAGGTGAATCTCGGACTCCTGAGATTCCCCAATCGCGTGAACGGCATTACACTCGATAATCGATTTAATGACGCCAGCACACGTAATCTCTTTTATTATGGAAATCTCCTGTCACTCTCTGACCCCGCTGTAAAGGAGAAGATTGAGCCGGCTGACCTCGCCCGTTGCACGGAGATTCTTGGACATCTTCCACTCCAGTCCTATCGCTACACGGCAGCAGCAGCCTCTGCTCTTCGTATTTCAGACCGTGGGCGCCTCGGCTTCACAACACAGCAGATATCCACTGTGTTTCCGAAGTCTGTTTTGTGGGCGCCGCACAGGGAGGGCCTTCCTCCATTCCAGACGATTGCAACGGACCAGCTGCGTTTTGCCCATCTCGGCGTTACACAGCGCATCGCCGCTACATGTAGCACACTGCGCAGCGCTGTAGCAGGGGCAGAATCCACCCTTTCCAGCCTTCGCACTCTCGCAGCCCTGCGGCGCGGCCGCCGCAGCCACCGCGCTATGTAGAGCACCCAAAGAACCTAGACTCTTGGTTAGAAGCTGAGGGAATGTCCTCCGAGGCATTTTACAAGCCATATACGTCAGAGTCGGACACCGATTCGGGGTCCGAGTCTGATTCAGATACAGATGATAGCATTACTGGTTCCGAGTTTACGGATAGTTCCGCTGAGCTCTCCTATGCCGAGCGTGTTGCGCCGAAAAATCTGCCGAACTTTCGCGCCCTCGCCGCAGGCCTCTCTCTCAATACGATTTCAGGCGGGCTGAAGGCGGATGCATCTGGGAATAGCCTGGACAGCCAGGTTCTCCCCCTCGGATTTCCCATGTCAAAGGGATATCCAACCTTCAAAAACTACGAGATTCCCAAGGACCCCTCAGGTGGTGAACTAAAAGCGGCCTCGAAAGATATTACCTCCGTTATTATGCTGGATAGTCGTGACCGCGACCGCTCCGTCTTTCCGCAGCCAACAACGATGTCTCTCCGACTTCCACGCGTCTACAATAATGTGACGAGCTTCTCGATTGCGCAGATTAAGCTTCTATCGGCATTCTTCTACTTCCGCCCTGACAAGCAAAACACATCCATGTCCATTCTTGAGCTTGGCCGCACCAGTATGAGCTCGAATGGCGCAATGGTCTCTACCATCGTAACAAATACGATTCGTGAGGGCACCTACGATATCAATAGTCTTCTTACGGAGATTGCGACCCAGCTCAATCTCACACCCGTCTTTTACGATTATCCGAACGGCTTCCAGGATTTTGCCCCTCGCTTTGCAGCCACAGGCGACTTCAGTCTAGGCTTTAACTTTCCTGGAGACTATTTCTACGACTCCCTTCTCAATCAGTTCATTCCAAATCCAACTACGGGTCTCATCGTTGGCAAATACTTTCAGAGTCAGTTTGCAGGCCAATCCTCCTACACAACCGAACAAATCAAAGTCGCATACTACTATCCTGTCATTAAGGAGATTTTGCTTGACGATAACTACCGAGGTGAACCTCTCAATACGAATATCACAACATCCGCACAGTATCTGCTGCCTGGAGAGACCCCGCGCAGCCGCGCCATCTACACCTTTCAAGGCCTCGACGACCCCGTCATTCAGGAGCTCATCGCCCTCAATCTGACAGCGCTGGACACCTATCGTGTGGCCCATACCTTCCGTTACAAACTTATCAACAAATACAATGTCAGCTACGAGACCCGCTCCAATCGTGTCACTATTGCGAGCCCTAGTCTGAACACCAGCCTTGTGAATCTCATCACCTACAAACAGGCCCAGTTTCTTGCAGAAGAGCTTAATCGCCAGGGCATCACATCGGACACCTATAACGGATTCAAAACGCAGAATACAATTCTGCTCGCTGTGCTGAACGACCTGTTTTACTATATCCAACGCTATCTTGCGGTCTATTTCGGCATCCCATTCAATACCTATGCACTTGATTACGTGGCAAGACCCGCAAATGTGCTTCCTATCCGCGACGGATTTCAGGCCGTGGGGGTCAGCTCCAACTATGACACACAAGTGATTGCTCGCACGACGCCACCCATCAGCAATGACATCCTCTCTCCCTATAAAGTTAGCTCCAAACAATACTGGAATCGCCTCCGTGACCTATCTGAATCGACCTTCGCCTACCCATTTAATCTGGAAACGGGAAATCCAGCGACAACATCCAACCATCCGTTCAGTGTGCTTCTCGGCCAGGCAGATGAGCTACATCCGTTCGTCGATTCCAATGGCTACTTATACGCGAATCAGCTGACGCGCTATGCGGATATTCTCGTCCCTCTTGAGCCAACTAAATACACGGTGTTCAAGTTCAAATCTCCTGTGCGACAATCGCTCCAGATTGAAACACTCCCGCGCCCCACGCAGTTCCGCTATCCAGCCTACAATCGAATCGCCTATGATGTATCGTCTCAGCGCCTCTTTGACAACTCCTACTGCTTTATTCAGTCGAGTATCAATGACCGTATGGATGTCTCACCGACCTTTGCGCAACAATCCGTCCGACGGATACCAGGCTACTCCACTCCAAATACCACTGCCAACTTCGGTAGCTCCTACGCCAGCTCACTCAGCTTTTGGGGGTCTAATGCGGATACAGTGCTCGTAGGAGATACTATCAATTACTACCAGTTTTTCACACCCAACCCACCCGGAGCACCTGTCGCACCAGGCTATCGTTATCCTATCTCACTTACTATGGCATCTATGAATTCAAATAACCCTTTTACGACGCCAATGAACCTCTTTCTATATCAAGACCGCTCCGCGTTTATGGCGGATGTTAGTTCCAATCGTCAAGAGAGTGTATACAATTATGTGGCAGCAGTCAGCACTGTCACGGATGTAAGCTCTGCCACCATCACGTTTCCAGTGTATGGAGGACGCACCTATTACGCAATCGCCCGTTCACGCGATACGGTCATTCCCACACAACACTACCGCGTTGTCCCCTGGTTTCCAGCCGGCTCCAACTACACTGCGCTCACGAGCAGCCTCACAAACTTTGACCCCTTTGCCGACCCTGCGGCGGAGAGCAATCTATCCAACTACAACTACGCGGTCAATGCAGACCCCGCCTTTATTAAACTCCCTATTCAATCAAGTATCTGGACAACCGCAAAACTGGATGTTATCTATAGCACTCTCACATACTCAACGCCGGCCATGGGCTACGATAGCTCAGGCGTTAGCACAGACTTGACCGCCTATTGCGGATATGTCACCGGAAAACCGGAGTCAAACGCGTTTCCAAAGGCCTCTCTCCGCGTGGATCCGATTACAGGATACGCTTTCCAGGTCGATAAGGGCTACAACCCAACCAATCAGAACTACACTACGCCTTCCGATGGCAATGCGATTCTCCAGCCGCAGGGAGCCGGTGTTTACACTCCAGCCGCCCTCCAAACACGTGAAACAGTGCTTGCGCATTGGTATGCTACGACCTATTTACCGAACTCGGAAAACCAGCAACCGATGTTATCGAATCAACTGAGCTCCAATCTCGTGCCGTTCAACTCAAACACTGCGATTCAGCCGCTGAACGGCTACTCCTATGGAGGTTCCAACGCGGCAATTCAGTTCGGAGACGGCGTCTATGGAATTGGCCTCATTCCTGGACAGGGTGTCTGGGATATTCAGCGCTTCATGTTCAAATCCGCGTATATTACATCGAATGCTGCATCGGATGAAAATCTGAATATCGCCTATATAGG
>JAIXUW010000026.1 GCA_027483355.1 Alphaproteobacteria bacterium | reverse complement strand
GAGATATCCGATCCATTTTGGGCGTTCCGTGCTTTACGGAGAGCCGATAGGATATCGTACTCTACCAGCCCATAATGAACTGGCTCAGATGCAAGCTTGCGCGCTGCTAGAATTAGCTAAACGCCTTGATGTTATCTCCCGCATTTGGCTGCCCGATTACGACGAGCTCTATGTATTGGCTTCAGAAATAATACGCGGTGAAGTTATTTTTCGTAGCCGTACCGAGATGCGCCATGTTGTCGATGAGCATTTATTTTCATCGAACCGCGATACGGATAGGTCCTTGCTTGATCTTCTCAGCCGCTGGCTGGACATGGATTATAAGGTGTCAACTCACATACAACTATATGGCACAAACGGATTTCATGCGGTCTGGGAGCACATTTGCGCCTTCCTCTTCCATAGCTTGGGTACGCAGCAACAACATACTGACATAGCCAGTCAGCCCGTTTTCTCGGACGGCGGCAAGCGTCTGCCAGTCAGCTCGCAACGACCAGACATATTAATCGAGTCGGATGATCACATACAAATTGCTGATGCAAAATGGTACGATTTAGACCATGGCGACCTCCCTCACTTGGAAGATATAATTAAACAACTTGCCTACCAAATGAGTATTGATCCTTCCCGCAAAGTTAAAAGCAATGTATTTCTTATGCCTGGACTGCATGGAAAGTCTTGGAGTCACGCGGGACAATTTGAAATGAGTCGAGATGGAAGAACCGACCACAGGTTTCCTTCTGTGGACGTTATTCGACTAGATTGGATAGAAATGGCCCAAGCCTACGCCAAGAAGAATCCTCCAAAGTGGGGGGAGGAGCTTTTAGAATTTATTGCTGAAAGAAATGGCTGATCGCATATATCAAAAAATCGATCAGAGATTATGGCACAACTTTGAAAGAGGTAAGCTGAATAATTTGTATTCATATTGGAGATCTGTCTGGAAATAAATAACAAAAAATCCAGCCTGATGGGCTTCATGCGGGGTCGCCGCCATTCCCATCACCGCACTTGCTCCATGCCCGCTCGTAAACGGACGGCTTCTCCCGCGGTCCCGACGTTTTAGGGTCTCGGTCCCCTTTACGGCTGCGGCGCTCTCTTACCCCTAAAAGGCTGGCTCTGACGCGAGAGGGGGAGCTGCAACAACACACCGCTATGCCGCCGCACCTTTCAGCGACGTCATATTCACAATCTTCTGAAACTGCTCCAAAAATTCCGAATGGTTCTGTGCGAGGTAGCGCACGACCTTGGCGTTTCCTAATAAAGAGTCGATGTAACCCCGTGCTAACGTCAAAAGAAACACATCCTTGGTAAAATCCTCAGAAGCGATCTTGTACTCGCGCTGAAGGTTTTCATGCGCGCGCTCCATGCGGGCAATTTGTTCCTCATCAAGGCCCTTGATCTTCTTGGGCTTGTCCGGCTCGGCAAGATGTTCCTTAGGCGTGGAAGCCAGGATGGCATTCGCATAGGAAAGTGAATAGATATTTGCATCATTCATCATCGTGGCGGCTTCGATTTGCTGATACGGCTTCATACGCCGCAGAACGACAAAGACAGCCCCCGCCACCATTTTATCCTTCAATAACTCAATCGCTTCCGGGCAAATTCCCTCCAGCAAATTGCGTTTGCGCGTAATGCTTTTTATATCGATATTCAGGGCTTCGGCGATCTTGGCCTCGGATACGCCACGCTCGATGGCGCGCAGGATCATTTTGTGTTCCTGAATGGTCGAGAGCCTGTTGATATGCTTATTGTAAGTGAAACCCTCATCGTCCTGGGAGACAATGCAGGTGACTTCCTCTTCTTCCAGCTCCTTCAGTGCCTCCAGCCGCATATGGCCATCCAAAAGAATGTATTTTCCGCGGGCTTGCGTATCTTTGGTAACCACCAATGGCTCTGCCACCCCCACGGTTTTGATAGAAGCGAGAATTTGTAGGTATTTCGTGGTTTTGCGAATATTAGGTTGCAGGGGTTTGGACGGAACGACCTGATCGATCTTTAAGTCGATGGTCTTTGTTTCAAAGCCGAGCTTGATTTCCTTCTGGGGCAACAGCCGTTTCTTTTCTTCCTTTTTAATCATGAATGTCGCCTTTCTCGTTCAGCAAAGCCGCGACGGGCTTGGGCATACTTGGCAGCCCCTCCGCCCGTAAAAGATTGACGAAGGCGTCTTCATGTCGAAGCTGGCGCATGGCCTCGACAATAAAGAGGAGCCTGCTGTGTGCAATGTCGGCCTTGCGCGTCAGACTCTGCTTGCGGTCCGCATCCCGCTGGAAAGCGTCCACGATGGCTTTTGACGTTATATGAACATCGCTTTTCGCCCGCTTGCGCCCTGTCTCATCCTTAAATGTCTTTCCACGTTTGCGGCGGGTATCGATAAGCTGTTTGGCCAGCAAAAGACGGTTTCCGCGCAAGAGCTTGCTCTCATATGCCTCTTGTAAGGCGCGTTGTTCGTCCTCCGGGTTTTCTGCGATACGGCAGGCCAGGGCGACGGGCATCCGTCCAGCCTCGACCGCCGCCAGAAGGCGCTCTTCGCCTTTTTCCATGAGATTGACCAAACCCTGGACATAGTCGCCAGAGAGGCCGGTTTTCTCGGCGATGTCGCGCGCTTTATACCCGTTCTTCCGCAAAACCTCGATCCCGTGCAAAAGGTCTCCGGCGCGATGCTGGCGGCGCGCAAGGTTCTCGACCAGGCTTTTCAACAAAGCTTCTTCCTCACTGGCATCAATGATGATGGCGGCGATTTCTTTCTGTCCGCAAGCGACAAAGGCTTCCATCCGTCCTTGGCCGCAGACCAGATCATAGTCCTTGCCCTCCGCCTTGGATCGGCTGGGCGTCACCGTGATGGGGCGTTTCATCCCCACTTTCGTCATGTTGATCGCAATGTCGTAGAAAATCTTCTGGTTGCGGACACGCGGGTTCAGGATATTGATCCTCTCAATGGGGATCATCTTGATTTCCGAGACGGTTTTTCCCTTACCCTTCGTCATGCGACTTCCAGCATTTCCCGCTCCGCCATCAGAAAGAATGGCTCCAGCGTGTCGAAACGATACGCATCAAGCGCAAAGTGGTTATTTTCTGCGAGACGAATTTTCGGATTTTCAATGTCGAGCGCGGGCAAGAGGTAATAATCCATCGCTTGTGTATTGGTATGATCCATGCGGATCGCGATAGTAATATCCGGCAGCAAGCTGGAATCGAGATGAATTTTCCATCTGTTTGCGCCGGAGGCTGTCGACTGGCAACGACAGATGACGACGGAGACCTTGATTTCGTTGTTTACGATCAGGAAATCATTCGTCACCTCGCGGCGGACAGACCCGCCAATTTCCTTGATGCGCCGAATGACGTCTTCGACGACCTGCGGGTACATCTTCCGCAGCTCGCGGTTGATCTCGATATAGCTATAATCACGCTCAGGGCTAAAACCGATCAGCTTATAGGCGCGGATCAAGCTCCCAAAACGATGCGCATAGGCGCTGCTGGAGGGCATATCCTCCGTCTCGTTAATAACCATACCGGACAACCAGCCGTGCCGGTCATGCAGGGCTTTTAGCTTTGTCAGCATTTCATCGTCGCTGAATTTTCGGCTTCGCTCGCGGATGATGCCCTGCGCCGTGTAGTAAAGGCTTGGATCGACAACGCCTTCAAACACGCCATCGGCACGTATCCACTTTTCCGGCTCATTGACGACGCGGCGTTTCTTGAGCTTAAAAGAGACGCGGTTGAAAACGTTATTGCCGATGTATTTTTCATTCGTCAAAACCTCATGCACCGT
>JAIXUW010000297.1 GCA_027483355.1 Alphaproteobacteria bacterium | reverse complement strand
GCCGCCGCGGGCGCAGGCGCTGCGCCGATAAACGCCTCTCCGAACTGCTGGCGCACCCAGGCCTCCGCAGCTAGACGTGCCTCCTCCGAGAGATGGTCGCAGTCCGTGCGCATGTAGGTGATATGACCCGCCTCATATAGTCGCTGGGCGATGCGCATGGTGTTCTTCGGCTGAATCCCCATCGTCGCACTCACCTCCTGCTGTAGCGTGCTCGTAATCAGAGGTCGCGGTGGTGACTCTGTAGTGGGCCGCGTGACGGCCTCGCGCACCGTGCCGCCGGCGTCAGCATGAATGTTCTCCAGAAAGTTCTCAGCGGACTCCTGGTCCTCAAGCTCCTCGACCATATCGGCTGGAAAGGGGTTGCCACCGCCACCGGCGGCCCATGTGCCTCCAATACACCAGGCCGTCTCAGCCTTAAAGTCGCCAATGGCGCGCTCACGGTCGACGAGTAGGCGAAGAGCTGGTGTCTGGCAACGGCCCGCCGAAAGGCCCGACCCCACATACTTCCACAGGAGGGGCGAGATGGTAAATCCGACCATCATATCCAGAACAGCCCGCGCCTGCTGCGCATGGACACGATTCATATCGAGACGACGCGGGGCGGCAACGGCGGCCTTGACGGCCGCCGCAGTGATTTCGCGGAAGACTGCGCGAGGTGTGGTGGCAGGGTCGAGCTTCAGAAGCAGTGCGACGCTATAGGAGATGGCCTCGCCCTCGCGGTCATCATCCGAGGCTAGATAGATGGTTGTTGCCGCCTTCGCGGCGTCCTTAATAGTGTTGATGGCCTTCCCCTTCTCCTTCAGAAACTGGAACCGCGGCTCAAAGTCGCGCGCCAGCCCGACAGCATCCAGGTCCTCCTCCAGAGCCCGAATATGCCCCATAGTGGCAATGACACGCCAGCCGGCCCCGAGGAACCCCTGGATTTTGGAACACTTCGCAGGGGATTCAACGATGAGCAAATTCATGGTGCCTTGTTTGGTAGTTAGGATACCTACCAAGCCAGGCAATTTTGCTCCGGGGGCGCTTAATGCCTTCGCTCACCGGAGTAGGAGATGAGTAACACTGTTGCGGCAACGGAGGGCGCACCACCCTGCCTGATTCTGGACGATGGCGAGATGCCGGCGAGCACTCCAGCGCAAACGGGTATTTGGCGGCGTCCGAAAGAGGAGTTGCATGCTGCGCACGTGTTTGGCTCAAAAGGGGGGTTTCCGCCCGCCTTTCAGAGCTATGGACCTGGTGCGCGAGGAGGTGCTGCGCGTGGGCGTGGGCGCGGTGGAGCGCGGACATTTCCGTTCCAGCCGAAGAGGGCTGTCGCCACTGTGACGGGCGCCGCCGCGCCTGCCCCCCTCTTTTTGGACGACGATGACCCTCCCTATGCGCCCTGCACGCCCCCACCGGAGCAGCAGTAAGGTATCGCAGGCTTACTGCGAGAACATCATGCCGCCGCGGCCACCATACACGCGGAACACGTTGAATACCTCCGCCCAGACATACACACGATAGCGGGGCACATTTCCTTCTGTGTATCCAGCAAACGAATTCAACTCCAACTGCAGATTGATATTGATAACCTTATCGAGATTTGCCTCTCCGCTTGGAAGGCTGGGTGGCTGATGTCCACTGTTGAGTCCAAATGGCAGGGCATACATATAGCGATTGACCCAAGGAGCCTTTCGCATCTCAAATGCTGGAATCAGCGAGCGAAATAGGCTGGGGGCTGCGGTGCTGTATCGAAAGAGTTTTCCCTCATAAATGAAATTTATGGCGGAGAGCGGCTCTGAGTTCCGGAATACGAAACCAGGCTGTAAAGGGGCATCAGGAATACGGGGTCGGATAGGGCTAGCATTCGGCCACCAAGGAGCAATAGGTTTATCTGCGCCTGACAGATCACGTGTGGCTAAAAAGGGTGTGTTATAGGCTGGCGCCTCCGCACGATTCAGATAGAAAAACAGATTCCGTGTCGGATTCGGCACTTTCAGATAGCAGGATGCCTTCGTACCGCCGAGAGTATCGGTGGGGTCGAACGCAATGTGCTGTAGGATAGGAATCTGAACATCTGCGAGGCGAAAGCGATTCGCCTCCGGACGATCGAGATAAACATATTCAGCCATCAGATACGTCTCGCCGAGCGCAAGCTGTGCGGCGGGAGGGATAGCCACGCCAGGTATCACCCCGCTACCGGTTCCAGGGCTGGGGTCACGCCAGCGGAAAGTCGCGCCTCCGAGGGCCGGATAGGCGGAGCCAGCGGCTGCGGAGGCGGACGGTGTTACTGCGCCGCCAGTCAGCTGGTCGCTGACATACAGATTTGCCACCGGTGCGAATGTGAAGGATAGCTTTACAGGGTCTGCCTGGAGCGCGTCCAGTGGCAGATAGGCGCCAGGATCGCCGCAGGAGAACCAAAAAGGAAGAGGTGTCACGGCCCGCGTCACGGTGTCGCGACCGAAACGGCCAGGCACGAAATTCGTCGAGTCACGAGGAAGAAGACGGTCCATCAGCGGCACCTTCTCCAGCGGCGTGTAGAACTCATCCATCACTTCCAGTAGACGACCATCCATTGTTTCCACAAGTGTGCCACCGATAGTGACTTGTGTCTGAGCGAGAACGGCATGTCCTACAGAGTTGGTCCAGCCGAAGGTGGGGCCCGCAAACAGCTTCCCGTTGTCGCGGCACCAAGTGCGTGCGGCGAACTGGGGCGCAGCGATGTCGGGCATCGTAGTGACAAGATAGAGGCGGCTGAGTAACTGGCCTTTGCGTGGCAGAGTTATCACGGAAGTATTGCCCAGAATGGGGCGGGTGTCGAAGTCGAGGCGGACCCATTGGGTTGTGAATCGCCCCGCGCGCACGAACGCCTTGACGAAAAAGCCAATATTCGGCTGACCCTTTGGGGGAAGAAGACGAGTGTCTTGTACTCCGCCGTGGAGTGTGCGAAGAAGGGCAACCACCATGGGCTCTCTGGGGGGGTTGGAGAAACTGCTTTAAAGGGCTCGCCCCCGCAGTTACTCGCGGAACTCCGGGTTCATCAGCTCGTAATCGGCGGGCGCCTCACGCTCCACAGAAATCACATCGCGCGCCCAAGAGCCAACGGTCATCTCGTTCGCCCCGCGGTAGTCGCCGCCGCCGCGCCCGTTGCCCTCTGCAGTGAGCAGCGGCAGCGGATGGATGCGGTAGCCGTGCTCATCCGTGCCGGCCGCCTGCTTGTCCACGTAGACCTGCTTCGTGTGGTTGACCACGTAGCGGAACTCAGACACGTCGCCAGGCTCGAGCCGCTGCCGCTTGCCGGCCTCGGGTGAGTCGTCACCCAGGACCTCGTGATACAGATTCTTCTGGTCAGCATCAGGCTCCTCGGTCGCGTAGTCGCCCGCCCATACCAGACGCGACTTCCAGAAGGGGCCGCGGGGCGACAAGAGCCACTCCACGGCGCTCACATACTTGTTGCCGATATAGGAGTGCTCCATGAGCTTGGACCCGTTCGTATAGTCCCACGAGCAGACCCACGCACGGATAAACTCGCGCGGCTCTCCGCTCGGGCCGAGAATGATTGCGACGTAATACTGACCCATTTGGCGACTGTGGGTGGTTAGCCTATGATATTCGACCCGGGCAACTCCGCGCGGTCAATTTTAAGCGCGCGTTACAACAGGGATGCAGCTGTCCGACGTGCTACGAGTTGGACAAGAGAAGCAGTGGCAAGAGCAGCAGGCTGCGCGGAGCAATCCTCGTCAACAGGCTCTAGAGAGTGATAGAGCCATTGCGGCGGCTATCGTGGTCGACCTCCGCAAGCAGATACAGCGCGGAAAATTCTCGGTAACACAGCGCATAACGGGCTCGGTTGAGACGATTGTGCGGGCGAAAGCGGTGCCAAAACAGAGCACGCTCATGGAAACGCGCGTGGGATTTACACGGCGGTATGGTCTGTATACACAAAAGGAGTATGTGATAACGCTTGTGGAGTCAATGCTCAAGAAGGAGTTGCCGAGGCATCACATTCGAGTCTCTATAGAGGTGGAAAACGGTCGACGGCCGCGTGCGAGTTCCATCTTCTGGCGCGCGCTCAATGCTGTAGTCTGTTGTCTACCACAGTGGTTCTATGGGCGCTGGATTACTTCACATCCGATGTGGTCTATTACTCTTACTATTACCGAGGCCCCACCGGTCATTGTTCATTCGGTGCGAATTGTGGAGCCGGCGGAGGAGGCTGTGGCCGGT
>JAIXUW010000125.1 GCA_027483355.1 Alphaproteobacteria bacterium | reverse complement strand
TCACGCGCGCCAATCTCACCAGTCTCGATCCCCTTGAAGACCTCCTGATACTTGCTGGACTTGAGAGCGCGGAAGATGCTGCGGAAGAATTCGGTGATGCGATTGAGGAGACCCCGTGAATTCTGACCATCGGCACTCTTGCCAAGCTCGGCAGCATTCTTATTCTTCACCCAATCCTTATACATCTCCGCCACGGCTTCCTCGATCACCGCGTCAGGATCTGCATAGAGTTCAGAGATGGGTTGGCCACCGGGCGTGTAAATCGTTTGGGCTTTGTCGAGGTATGTGTAGGACCTTCCCGGCACTTTCGTTTTGGCAGCGGCACGAGAAAGGATCTTCCACTCTGCGGGGCGGATCACACCCTGATCACGGAGAACGTGGATGATTTCGTGGTTAAGTGTTTCAGCGAGTTCGGCCACGGCTTGCTCGACCGTCATGTCCGGACGGAGAATGCCCGTAGAGAGGTCCACAACGCTCTTGATACCATTCGGGGTCTTCTCGACGCGGGCCTGCCCACGGATAAGCAGATTTCTGTCCGTGCCGATAAGCTCCTCAAGTTTTACATCAACATCCTTCGGCACCTTGCCCGAAAGCCTGCTCTTGAGTGCGGTATAGATACCCGCATAGCGATCAATTGTTGCTTGATTGTAATCCCGCAAGATAGGCCCTTCTGCCTCCGCCTGAGCAAAGGTGCGGCGGAATGCAGGTGCTTCCTTAAGAGGACCAGCAAGGGGTCGGGGTTCTTCCGGAACGCCTTCCACAAGTGGCGCAGAAGGCTCAGGAGCCTCTGCAATGGTCGGGGCTTCCGGCTGGGCCAAAGATACTGGCTCAGGAGCCTCCACAATTGCAGGGGCTTCTGTGATAGGTCTTTCACCCGAAATGGCTTCAGCGGCCCCTATGGGAGCCTCCGGGGCTATTGCCTCGGGCAGAACGGATTCAGGTGTAGTAGCTTCTGGCGCTGCGGCTTCTGGCGCTGCGGTTTCCGGTGCTATGGCTTCCGGCACCGCTCCTTCCGGCACCACAGCCTCGGGAATGACTGGCTGTCTTGCACGCGAAAGGAAAAATGCGCGAGATTTGGGGATGGCCTCTCCGAGTTCATCACGAGCAGGGAATGGCTTCGCGGCAGCAACAAAATCATTAAGCTTTGTGATCTTCTTGGTTGTTTCGGCAACCTCTTCTTCGGTTGCCTTCCTGATCATCGCCTCAGAAACATTCTGGCGAGTGGCTTCGCGCTTAATAACATCGGGCCGGGACATATAAGATGCCAAGCCTTCAGCCTCGGCTACAAGGCTGTCGCGATCCGCAATCACTTCATCGGTGGTCTGGTATTCCTTTCCATTGATCTTAGCTGGGAACACACTCGGAAGTTCAGCAGGCTTCCTAACCACAACCTTAGCGTCAGTGCGCTGCTTATATATTCCAATGGCCTCTTCGGCCTCTACCGGGTCGAGGAAGTCTCCAACGGTGTTGCCAGCGGGAGTGCGGATTGTGAAGCGAGAGATGCCATCGAAGTCATCCTCAACAACTTCAACATCACCCTCAACATTAAACTGGCGAAGCTCTTCTGCGGCGCGGGAGATCTCACCCTGACGCTGAGCCTGAGCGTTTACAGCACTTTCTCTCGCAAGGTCTTGCTCAAGCTGGCGATAAGGGCGGAGCTTACGGCCAGCGGCAAGCTGGATCACACCCTCGACAAAGGAGCCAGCAAATGCGCCAGTGCCTGCATTGCTCAGGATGTCCTGACCAATCTCAACATCGGGATTATAGATCCCGTATTCCATGATGTCATTGGCGATACCGGACGCCACTTCCTGTGCGCCTTCAGCAGCACCAGCGCGTGTAACACGGCCAAGACGGCTCTGCACAATCTTATTGAGTGCCGGGGCCTGTGATACGGGAACCTTGCTGAGAAGCTGCTGGAGAGGCCCGAAGAACCTTCCAATTGGCAGTGCTTCAGATGCGCCAATAAGGCCGCTAAGCCTCTGCGCCGCAAGCTGCTGTTCCTCGCTAATCTCCATGCCAGAGGCAATCTGGTTGCGGATTGTCTCAGCGCGACCTTCTGCGCCGAGTGCAACACCTTGTGCGCCAGCGGTTACTGTGCCAAGCCTGCCAGCAGCAGCGGCGGTCTTCCCTGCAAGGCTTGCGCCCTTCGCAACAGCAGAACCCGGCACAAGGAATGATGCAACGCTACCAAGAGCCTGTGCAGCCTGCTGTGCGGCAGTTGGATCTTTTGTTGGATCAATGCCGAATGTTTCCTGAAGATACTTGCGGGCTTCTTCAGAAAACTGTCCGGGAGCAGTCTTAGCCGCCTCTTCAGCGGGATAAAAAAGAGAGGCAATACCGCCCGGAATGTCAGTGAACCCGGTCCCAACGCCATAGGCAAAGCGCCCGAGAATGCCAGATTCATCGGGGCCTGCGGGAGGTGCTGGAGCGGCAGCGGTCTGTTCGCCAAGAGCACCTTCGGTCGGGAATTTTGCTTTGAGATATGACGTTATCTCTGCATCGGATGCGTCATCGGGAAACTCAATGAACGATCCAACTTGAGAAACGTAGACTGGGCGAACCATTTAAACTCGCTATTTTTGCTTGGGATTTTGAGACTTACTGGCTCAGAACGTCAGGGTTTGCGGGGTCCCAGAATGCTGGAGTCCCGTATGTACCGAAGGTTTTACCATACTGATAATTGTAATACTGAGAACGTCTCACAGCCTCGTTGAGTTTCCCATTTGCATCCTGTATTCTTTTCCTGAGTTCAACGACACGAGGATCGTTGGCTTCAGGAGCCATATCCAAACTCTTTATATAATCGTTAAGTTCGCTCTTTGCGTCATCAGCAGCCTTACGATAAAGATCAGCTTCTCTGAGAGCTTGATCAGCCTGATATTTAAAGGATTCAACGCGATTCTTGCTGGCGTTCTGCTCTGCCTCTTCGCGACTCTGTGCTTTCCCCATATCGTATTCGAGCAACCCTCTCTCAAGGGCAAGCTTTGCTTCACGCTGCGCCCTATCCCGCTCAGCCGCAGACTGTGCAAACGCCTGACCTGCGCCAACAAGGCTCTGCATCGTGGTCTTGGACGGATCAAGGAATTGCTCCGCCATAGCAAAGTACCCTTGGGCCTTCTCCCAATCTGAGGGCTGCTGTGCGGCGAGGAGTTCTTCAAGGCGGTCGCGGTATTCGTCGGCAGTTTCGCCTTCCTTTTGCGGCACAAGATCTTCCGGCCTCGGTGTCGGCTTCGGAGGCCGCGCCGCAGAGCCAGCGGCTGGCATCGGGCCAATGCCGCGATAACCACTTTCGTAAGCTTGCCTATACGGGTCTGCGGCTGACTTGCCAGTATCAAGCGTCCGGTTCATCTCTTCTTCAGAGGGAAGATCCTGAAGCTTCTTGGCTGCTTCAACCGCACTTTCAGGCGAAGCAAAATCAGCGAACGGTCCCGAAATACGGTTCTCCAAAAGCTCTCGCTGGTAAGCCATGCCCTGACCGTATCTGCCTCCGGTAATCTGGGCTTGCTCATTTAAACGTTTCATATTTTGATCGCTCTGGTACTTTCGAAGAGCGGCGAGTTCTTCTGGCGTCATGCTCGAAAGCTGCTGAACGGTAGGGCTCCTTGACCCGTAAAGCTCACCCATTCTCTGCACTAGGCCCTGAGACTGATACCTCTGCACCATGCCACCGCTAC
>JAIXUW010000247.1 GCA_027483355.1 Alphaproteobacteria bacterium | reverse complement strand
GGCGGGCCTGTTGGAATGGCGACAGCGTGGCTATCACCGCACACCGATTTACCGCTTGTTGTGGGATAAGCTATTACAATTTGCTCTCCAAGAGAGAAAACTGCAACCTATTATCTCTGAGTCCCGCAGAGAACGGGCACGGACCCCGCGATGGGCTGACAGGCGTGCCATATCTAGGTTTAAGCTTGACACCCCGGCTGGCCATCATCTGGATCACATTATCCCACTTGTGGGCGAGACCGTATGTGGCCTTCATGTTCTTGAAAACCTCCAATATCTCCCGGCAAAAGAGAACCTCTCCAAATCCAACAAGGTCGATCCTCTTTCCCTCGAAGCTGTTGTTTGCGTGCTGCCTGCATATCGAAGCTATTGATTTTTGTTTTGGCAGGTTGTGATTTAAAATTATGTCAAGGAACATCGTGTCCTCGCATCAACAAGAAAGAAAGAATATGGAAAAGAAAACCTTTGCGAATAAGGACATGGTGGGCACTCCCCGTGGCTATGTGAAGAAATCGGACATGGAGCGCGTTGATCGCGAGATGACTCCGATCCTTGAAGGTGCCACAACCGTTCTGTCTCTGACTCCGCTTGGCCGCGCCCTTAAGTTTGGCAGGAAAGCCCAGAAGCTCATTGGCAGGAACAACCAGAAACTTCTTTCTGGCCCCGCAAAGGCAAAGGAAATTTCCAAGAAGTCGTTTGAAGAGGCCATCACTGTCCCGAGGCAGGGCCGCGCTCTTGAGCGGATGTATCGTGCCGAAAAGGCAACAGCGGCTGCAAAGAAGGCCAAGGAAGGCCGTGCTGGGTCGTTCTCGGTAAAGGGTGCTGAGAAGAGGACTGTCACTGCCGCAGCACCCAAGAAGGCTTCCCCGAAGAAGTCTGGTCCTGACAAGAAGAGGCCGGGTAATTCTGAAAGCGGCACGTTCACATCCCGTAGCCGCATTGATGATGTCAAGAAGTCGCGCGGTCCATTCGGAACCCTTACAAAGCGCGCAGAAAACCTCCCCAAGGCTGCTGAAGGCGGCTCCAAATCCGTTCGTAGATTTGGTGATTATGATGCCAAGCTTGATGCTGGCAAGAGTCGTATTGTTGGTCTCAGCCCCCTTGGTAAGGCCGCTGTGATTGGTGCTGGTGGTGCTGGTCTTGGTGCCGCTGCCTATATGACCCCGGCTAATAAGGGCACCGCTTCCGAAAGAAAGGGTGGAGGCCCAGAGAGGCGTCAGGGTTCTTCGGCACCATCTGTTGCTCGTAAGTCAGAGGCGATGTCCAACGCTGATGTGCAGAAGGCTTATCAGTCTATCAACACAAGGACTAAGACAGACGATCCTGTTCTGGGGGTTCGCCGTCGAATTGCTACCCCGAAAGCTCGTCCTGCTGACCTCAACACTTCCGCGAAGTCCAAGAAGAAGGTGGAGAAGCGTAAGGTTGAAAAGAAGTCAAAGACCCGCATCGCCTTCGAGAAGGAATTCGCTGCCGCTCGTAAGAAGGGCAAGAAGAGCTTCTCTTCGAAGCTGGGCAAGTACGGCAAGTACTCGACCAAACTCAAGTAAAACAAGCAACAACCTAAAATTTAAGACCCCGCAGGTTATGCTTGCGGGGTTTTTTTATTTGACACGAAGTTCTTCGAGTGTCAGAACGCAGCATGTAACGGAAAGGATATTAATTTGTTCACAAGACTTGAACCACCAATGCCAGTCAATACAGTAAGGGGAGACGGCTACGCCTTCGCCGTCATCGACTACAGCTTTGAGTCAGATCTCATCTGGGTCGTGGCACTCGATGGAAGCCGGGAGATCTGGTGTATTCCAAACGCTGAAGTGAGGATGCAGGAGAATTGGACAGCCGGGAGAAGGGATTGACCCATGATAAAGGTAGTGAAGCAGACAGAGGAGATTACATGTAACCGCTGTGGTTATCAGGATGTCTGGGTCCCTGAAACCCCGCATTACATGAAATGGGAGTGGACTGAGTTTACGCAAGGCAGTGAAAATAGCGGTTATAAGAAGATCGTTATGGATATATGCCCGAAATGCACGAGAGAGGTGAAGAGTTGGATAAGGAACGGACGATGAAGAAATATATCGCTGCACTGGCCATCAGCCTTTTTGTTGTATCAACCCCGGCACTCTCAAATACCGTGAAGAACATGGTCGCCGCAGAGGCCCGCAAGCAGGGTGTGCCTGTAGGCTTGGCGGTTGCTGTGGCGAAGGCTGAGAGCAATTTTAGATGTAGTGCCGTGGGAAGAGCGGGGGAACGCGGCGTCATGCAAATCAAACCCCGCACTGCCCGTGGATTGGGATACAAGGGTTCAGCTTCTGGTTTAAACAATTGCGCTGTTGGCATCCTCTACGGTATGATCTACCTCAAGCAGGCCTATAGGAAGGCTGGCGGCAACATTTACCGCGCTGCCCTCCTGTATAATGCGGGGATTCATTCAAAGAGAAAGAACAGTGCCTATGCCAAAAAAATCTCGGGAACAGTTGGACAAAAGTGATATCCTGCGACAGCTTGACGCAGATAATGTCGATTCTTCGATGATTTTAGTTGTGACAAATGAAGGGGACCGGATATATATGCACCCATTCGAGAACGATCTCACGGCACTCGAATTTCTTGAACTCCTGACCAACGGGTTCCGGAATGATCTCATTGAAAAAGCTCTGAAGAGGATGGTAAATTGAATAAAGTTGACAATGAACAGGGTCTCGCTTACTGGGCAAACAATGCCAAGAAGGGGGAAAAGGCCTTGTACTATGAAGGTTTGCTCATGATGGACCGTAACCGTTATTTCCTCAACGGCGGGCTTGTTGGTGGTGAGCCAGAAAAGATCCGGGCCGCGAATTTCGCTTGGCGCTTGTATGAAGACGGCGTGATTAACCTCATCCAGAAGAAGAACAAGGCCTATTCCTATGACTACATCGCCATCAAGCGATAACGCGGTAGTTCTCGAAACCCGGTATGTCTGGGGACCCACTATCCAAGAAGCCATGACAAAGGCTCAAGGAATGGTTGGCTGGAAGATCCAAGGTCATCCGGCACCCATGACTTGGAATGGCAACTTCCCCGCCGCCCCGCAGGCGTGGGGCGGCACAGCCGCGTCGGTGTGCAGCACTATCACGGTGAAGCCCCTCATGAGCTGCGCCCCGGGCTGCATCTCGGATGTGCGCCAGGGGTCGGACCAGTGCCTGTGCGATGCGGGCATCATGCCCTGCCCCTACACCTACCAGCTGTGCACCTGCGCGGTGAGGCGGGCCCCGCGCGGCACGGCGGCGCGCTGGCGCGTGTTGGCCGCGACATGCGTCCAGGCTCTCCGCACTAGCTGGCGCACCGCGCGTGTGTGCTGGGCGCGCGTGCCTGGGCGGCCGGGCCGTGCGGCCGGCTCCTAGACGACAACTGCCACCGTTGGTGGTGCCCCCTCCCACTCCCCCCCTCTCGTCAGAACTTCAACCTGTGCGTTGCCGACATGTACTGGTGCGACTACTACTGCAAGTACACGCCCACCTGGTGAGGCGCGGCCGCTGGGCGCGGCCGCCCAGCACAACGCGCCCCCGGGGCGTCACCAGCGTTCCGATCACCGCACCCGCCACCGCGTCCGTATCGCGGGCCCCCCCAGGTACTATGGCTTGGTCGCCAAGGGCGAGAAGGCGTGCCCCATCGACCCCAACATGATTGACCCCCTGTCGCCCGACCCCGTGTTCCCCGGCTTTGCGCAAGCCGCCGGGCGCCGCCGCTTGCTGGGCGCCGGCGCCGGCAGGCGGTAGCAGGGAGGCCAGCAGGCTCGTATGCCGCCGGCGCGCGCTGCAGGGCGCCGTTGGCAAGCTCCTGCCGCGTCCCGCCATGTGCTGGCGGCTGCAGTTGCACATGCAGCAGGCTTATGCGCCAACTGCACCCTGTCCAGCACCCTCGCTGGGCCTGTACATACGCGTATTTTGCGTCGCGCCCGCGCGCCTGCTCATTGGCCCTTTGCCGGCCGCCTGTATGGCGCAGAATTGCTGTAGCTGCCTGCCGCCAGCTGGTTGCCACCACTGCGCTCCCTGTACACCTAGCGCACTCCCTACAGGCCATCTGCCTGCCTGCCTGCCTGCCTGCCTGCCTGCTGCCTATGGCGCCCTCTGCCCTGCACGCTGCTGGGGCCCAGCACGTGACTTGCAGGCCATGTAAATGTGTGTGGCAACGTCGCAGCTGTGGCCACCGGACAGGGTCAATCCACGAGCGTCGCCGTGCAACGCAGCGCACCCCCAGTGCTGCAGGCACGCGGGCCGAGCCGGGCGGGTGCGGGTCGCTGCGCGATCTCCGCTCCAGCCGTGTGCCGCTGGCCGCGGGGGCTCCGACCCCGTCGCGCGTTGGTGAGTGACACGGCGGCCCAAAGAGGCGCGACCGGAGTGACCCAATCGCGGCCACAGCCAGTCCCAACACACCAACACACCACCACACCTGAACACAGCGTGTGGGTGCACGTGTGTTGCACGCATCGTGCTGGGTCGACGTTGAGGGCGCCGGCCACGCGGCCACCCAGATTGCTGGACGCCACAGCTGCGATTCGGCCGTGCAACAGCGCTGAGGAGGACGGTGTGTGCCTTGTGCGACTCGGGAGCGCAGGCAGCAGCCAGCAGCAGGCATGCGGCGGCGCGACGACCCCAAGGGGCAGTCGGCGCCGCGCCAGCCCGAGATGGCGTCAACGCTGCGTGCTGCGGGGTGTCGAAACGGTGCGCGCAGAGCCAGCACTGGTCGGGGTGCACAAAAATTGTCGATGCGCGCGCCACGCCCCACAGGCGCCCTGCAGCGCTGGCGCGCCGTGGGTGATACCGCGCCGCGGCCATGGATGCGGCGGCGTCGGCGCCGGCCGCGGGTGGCACGGGCGGCGCGGGTAGCCCAGTGGCGGCGGGCGCGGCTGGAGGCGGCGGCGGTGGCCCCGTCATGTCGCTCAGCGACCTGGCAGGCCCCGCGTGCGGCGGGCGCACGACGCGGCTCGACAAGTGAGACGCACGTGGCGCCCGCCACCACGACGCTGCCGCCGGCGCCGCGCCGCGCCCGCGTGCTGCACGCATGGGGCGCCAGCTGCACCGCAGCCCGTGCATGCGCGCACGCCCCGCACCCATGCGCACGCATGCAGCGTGTGCCTTGCCACCCCGTCGCAATCTGTGCACACGCTCACGTGCTCTCCCTCTCCCCCCGCCGCCGGCCCGCAGGAGCAGTGCGGTGACCAGCGAGTTTTGGATGTTCCATTTCAAAATCGACTCCTGCCCGCGCCGCGACCCCCACGACTGGGAGCAGTGCCTGTACGCGCACCGCGGCGAGAAGGCGCGGCGGCGGCACCCCAGCAAGTACAAGCCCGTGCAGTGCCCAGAGGCGCGCGCGGTGAGCGTCCCCCGCCCGGCTCCTGCGCGGGGGGAGCCCCCAGGGGGGGTGGAGGGGTAGAGGGCAGGGGTCGCCGGGCGGCGCCAGCCGCGGGGGCGACGGCCCATGCCGGCGGCATGCATGCGGCAGGCCTGCGGCCGCCCACCCCGCCAGCCACCCCCGCGCCGGTGGACGCGCAACGCGCTCGACGCACGCGCGCCGCGCGCCTCGCGGCTGCGCCTCGCCTGTCGCCCCGCAGAAGACGGTGTGCCCGCGTGGAGACATGTGCCCATGCACGCACAACCTGTTTGAGGTGCGGCCTGGTGGCGGCGGTGGTTGTGGTGGGCGGCAGATTGTGGGGATGGTTGAGCCGGCATGGGCTCCCGGGTTGGAGGTTTGGGTGTGGTGGGAGTGGCGTTGGGGAGGGATGCCCCCTCGGGGGCTGAGCGGTGTGGTGCAGGCCCCTGCATGCCTCCCAGCTGGCGCCAGCGCAGGGCGCGCAGACCATGCTGCTGGCGGCGGGCGTGCGGCCCATGCACGACGCCCGGACAGCGCGGCTGCGGCGGCGCGCAGCTACGTGATGGCCGATGGCATCACCGCTGCCGACCCTGATTGGCCCCCCTCCTTGCTCTCCATCCCGACCCAGTACTGGCTGCACCCGGAGCGCTTCCGCACCTGCATCTGCGAGCAGGGCCCCAACTGCAACCGGCCTGTGTGCTTCTTCGCACACTGCGAGGAGGAGCGGCGCCCGCTGCCAGACGGCTCGAGCGACCCCGCGGCGTTGCCGGGCGGGGCGCCGCCGCCGGCTCGCGGCGGCGGTGCCGGCGGC
>JAIXUW010000176.1 GCA_027483355.1 Alphaproteobacteria bacterium | reverse complement strand
CGCATTTACGCGACGAAAAAGTACTCGCCACTTTGTGGCAGGGTGCCGCTGAGCGGATGGCTTCCAGCGTGACCAAAAGCCTTGAACAAAAAAACGCGGTCTTAGAGGCTGCCCTCTCCGGCCCACCCTTTGCCACCGCCAGCCGGGAAACGCTGGGCCGTTTGTTGTACTTTGCCGGGCATATGGGTGAAGACTGGCATATCATCCAAGGCGCCGCACGCGCCAAAGGACATCCTTTGTTGGTCCAGGCCATGTTGAATGGTGCAGAGCGCCGCGAGAAAGAACATCTGGCCAGCGGTATCAAGCAAAAGCACGCGGTCTGCCGCGCGGTCATCGCCAGCCTGCCGCCCTATAAAATGAAAATCGAACCGACGATGGAAATCGTGCTGGAATGCATGGCCAAGATTGGCACCGAGGATGAAATCGCCGCCATCGCCGCCCGTTACGGCCATGATGACTATACCTGTGATTTCATGTGTCGCGCCGCCGAAGAGGCGGCCCTGGTATCCCGCGATAAGGCAGGCATTGCCGATTTGATCCGCGACCTGTTTAAAAACACCCCACCGCTACCGCCCGAAGATTTAACCCCCGATATTCGCCTGGGCGTCAACCCCCTGGGGCTTAAAAAATCAAAACCGCAGTTTCGCCTATAACAATTAGTGATCGAGGGCTTTAATAACGCCTTCACACATCTGCTTGGCGTCACCCAGCAGCATCATGGTGTTGTCGTAGAAGAACAGTTCGTTATCGATACCGGCATAGCCGGAGCCGAGCGAGCGCTTGACAAACAAGACCGTCCCCGCCGATTCAACATCCAAAATCGGCATGCCGTAGATGGGCGATGCCGGGTCTTTTTTGGCGGCTGGGTTGGTGATGTCATTGGCGCCAATCACGAAAGCCACATCAGTCTGGCTAAAATCACGGTTGATGTCTTCGAGTTCCAAAACATCGTCGTAGGGCACGTTCGCCTCGGCCAATAGTACGTTCATGTGACCGGGCATCCGACCCGCCACCGGGTGAATGGCATAGCGCACCTTGACGCCTTCGCGCTTCAAAACATCCGCCATTTCGCGCAGCGCGTGCTGGGCTTGCGCCACTGCCATACCGTAGCCGGGCACGATGACCACGGATGACGCATTCTTGAGGATAAACGCGGCATCATCGGCCGAGCCAATTTTCACCTGTTTGTCGCCGTGGCTGGCAGCGGCTGCCGCCCCGGCCTCACCACCAAAGCCACCCAGGACAACACTGAGGAACGAGCGGTTCATCCCCTTGCACATGATATAAGACAGGATCGCGCCTGAGGCACCGACCAGCGCCCCTACGATGATCAGCAGCGTATTTTGCAGCGTAAAGCCGATACCCGCCGCCGCCCAGCCAGAATAACTGTTGAGCATCGAGACAATCACCGGCATATCAGCGCCGCCAATCGGCAGGATAATCAGAATACCCAGCAGTAAGGACAGGCCGACGATCATCCAGAAAATAGTGACCGACTCTGTCAGGCACAAAAAGACGACGAGGCCAATCAGGCTCAGCGCAATTACCGCGTTAACAAGGTGCTGACCCTTGAAGACCAGCGGCTTGCCGGTAATAAAGCCCTGTAGTTTGCCAAAGGCGATGATCGAACCGGTGAAGGTAATAGCACCAATCGCCACACCCAGGGTCATTTCAATCAGCGAACCGATGGCAATCGCACCAGGCTCGCCGATGCCGTAAGCCGCCGGGTTGTGAAAGGCCGCACCCGCAATAAAGACGGCGGCCAAACCCACCAGCGAGTGAAAGGCGGCTACCAGTTGCGGCAGCGCCGTCATGGCGATTTTCTTGGCGATCACCGCCCCGATGGCGCCACCAAGGGCAATACCGCCGATGATGAGACCGTAGCTTTCAATGCCCGGCAGCAACAGCGTGGTGACAATCGCCAGTCCCATGCCAAAAACGCCGTAATAAAGACCGCCCTTGGCCGTATTGGGGCCGGACAGGCCGCGCAGCGACATGATGCAGCAGACAGCGGAGACGAGATAGGCAAGGGCCGCGATGGTGGGAGAGATAATCATGACAATAATGCCCCTTAACTTAAGCTGACGGTTTTTTCTTTTTGGCGAACATCGCCAGCATGCGTTGAGTGACGATAAAGCCACCGAAGATATTGACCGAGGCCAGCACGACCGCGGCAAAGCCCATCAGTTTAGAGACCCCCATCATGGCGGGACCAGCCGCAATCAGCGCACCCACAATAATGACCGATGAAATCGCGTTGGTGACCGCCATCAGCGGCGAGTGCAGCGCCGGTGTGACGCGCCAAACGACGTAGTAACCGACGAAACAGGCCAAAACAAAGACGGTGAGGCCCGTGACAAAAAACGGCAGGGCCGGCATTAAAGTGGCCGTCTCGATCATCATGCTGGTCGCATCAAGAGGATTGTCGATGACGGTGGTGGTGGTGACGATGGTATCGGTGGTCTGCTCCATGACAAAAGCTCCGTTCTGACTTATAAGGACGTCTCGCCGCGCAGCGCGGCCAGTAATTTTTCCAGTGGGATGATAAAGCCGCAGGCCTGCGGGTGACCGCCGCCGCCCTGGGCTGTGGCATAAGGAATGAAATCAAAGCCCATCACCGAACGAGCCGAGCAATAGGCGGTCTTGCCGTCGGTTTCCCAGACGATGCCAAAGGTGCCGCAGCGCGACGCCAGCATATTACCCAGCTCGGACGAAAAGACTTTCGATGCATTGATGGCAAGGCCACGGGTGGTGACAGGGTTGCCCTCTACCATCGCCGTCATATCGAGCGATGCCTCGCGCTTGGTCGACAAGATCGAGGTGAGTTGCTGTTCGTAAAAGCCGTTAATCTGGGTACCGGTCGCCAGAATGGCGGCGGGGTCGGCCTCCATCCGCGCGTGCAGCACCGCCCATTCGGCCAGATCACGCGGCTGCGACCGCAGATAAGACGAAAAGGCCTTCGAGCCTGGCAGCTTCCAGGTCCACAGATCGACATCACTGATACAGGCAATCATATCCGGCACTTTGGTGCCGGGATGGAAATATTCCCAAGCAAGATAGGCGCCGGATTTATCCATATCGAACAACAAATCAAGCTTGCCATCTTGATGGCGCAAGACACTGTCATTGGCGGGCTGGCCCAGGTGGATCTTCCAGTCGTCAGCGGCCGAGCGATGGTGATCTAGGATCACCAAAGACCTGGCACGCGGCAGAATGTGTTTATCGGCATCGGCGGGACTAAAGGAGAAATCAACCACAATCACATCGCGGCCATCGACGGGCGCCGCCGCCGGATCATCGGCATAATCCATCGCCAGATAATCGGCTGCATCGCCCAGCTTGGTCCAGGCCGCATAGGCAGCCCCAAAGCCGTCATCGCAGTTTTTGTGATAGATGATGAGCGGTTTAACCGACATATCAACCCTTGAACTGCGGGTGAACGATGGCGCCATCACGGGTGAGACAGGTGGCGGCGACAATTTCATCTTCAGCCTTGGGCGCGAAAGCCTTGCTGTCTTTATCGAACAGCGGCGTCAGGAAATTGACGACGTTACGCGCATAAAGGGCGGAGGCGTCCACCCCGATACGGCCGGGCATATTGAGATGCCCCACGATGCTGACGCTATTCTGCACGACGATTTCACCGGCTTTAGCGACTTCGCAGTTGCCGCCACTTTCAACGGCGAGATCAACGATGACGGATCCGGGCTTCATGCTGGCCACCATCTCGGCGGTGATCAGGCGGGGCGCGGGGCGCCCGGGGATCAGCGCCGTCGTAATAACGATATCTTGTTTTTTCAAGGTCTCGGCGATCAGCTCGGCCTGTTGGCGCTTATACTCGTCGCTCATTTCCTTGGCATAGCCGCCGGATGTTTCAGCCGCTTTGGTTTCTTCGCTGTCAACCATCACAAAGGTGGCGCCCAGTGATTCAACCTGTTCGCGGGAGGCGGGACGCACGTCGGTCGCCGAGACTTGCGCACCCAGACGGCGTGCCGTTGCAATCGCCTGCAATCCTGCCACACCCGCCCCCATGATAAAGACTTTAGCCGGTGGAATGGTGCCTGCCGCCGTCATCATCAAGGGAAAGGCGCGGCCGAAAACGGTAGCAGCTTCCAGCACGGCACGATAACCAGCAAGGTTTGCCTGTGACGATAGCACGTCCATGTTTTGCGCGCGGGTGATGCGCGGCACCAGTTCGAGTGAGAATGTTTGTAAGCCTTGCGCGGCGGCGGCTGTCAGCACGTCTTTGTTCTGATGCGGCGCGAAGAGGGCCACCACGGTGGCACCTTTTTTGAAACTGCGGATTTTATCCACCGTCGGTGCGCGCACCGCCAGGACGATATCGGCGTCACTTGCCGCGCCAATGGTGGCACCCGCCGCCTGATAGGCAGCATCGCTGATGGAGATATGATCACCGGCACCGCTTTCGACGGTGACGCTGGCCCCGAGAGCCTGCAGCTTTTTCACCGTTTCCGGTGTGGCGGCCACGCGTGTTTCAGCAGTGGCTGATTCTTTCAGAATGGCGATTTTCATGCCGTCCCCCTTGTTTTAACCCGCCTTAGTATGACCGTGAATGCCCGCAATGAAAAGAAGCGATTGAAATAGTTAGGAAAAATATCAATATTTGACATAACTTAACCCGCTTGATATCTTTTCTCCCTACCCCTCTTCATCGCCAGGTTCGTTTTATGACCCGCTTTTTTCCCCGCACCGCCTGCCCGACCGATATTGGCGCGGATGACGATATCGCGACGAAGCAAACGCGGGTGGCTGCGTTCTTTCAGACGGTCATTGCCGAGGCACCGGCACTTGCCGATCAGTTGACTGTCTTGGTGACGACCCCCGACCGCATGATCACGCTGATGCGGGCGCCTAACGACCGACCGATCGACTGTGCAGAATCATTGATACTCCGCGATAATAAAGGAGCCTTTATGGGACGGGGCCGCATCTGTATTTATATTGGCCCTGATAATACCTATGAGAAACTGGGCAGCAGTATTGAAGCCGTGCTGGCGCACGAACTTGGCCATTGGCTGGACGGTGCTGTCGAAAGGTGGAAGATGGGTGCTGAACTCCAGCACCTTGAATGTGTGGCCGATATCTTCGGCAGTCTTTTAAAGTTGCGTCAAGAGCCGGGTAATAAAGCCTCTATCACGCATGAATTTCGCCGCATTCTTGCCAATAGTCAGGCCTCGCCGCAAAAGCCGCACTACACTCTGCCCGCCTTGGTGCAGTTGCTCAAACACGTCGATCGTTTTGATCTAACCGACAAGACACTGAACGATCTCATCCAGGTGGCGCGGGTTATCACCGACCACACCTATAAACAGCGCGGAGTAAGACATCCGCCAACGGTATCCGGCCCATGACCACACATCTTCCCGTGGTTAATCTACAAAAAGAATTTGCTGCGACCCAAAGCGACGCACGCGTCAAGATTGCCGCAGACAGCGCCCGGGTTGAAGCTTTTTTCAACGCGCTGTTTAAAGAAGCACCCGAGCTTGCCCGCGAGATGAGCGTGCTGGTGGTAACACCCGATGCGGTGGGTTTTCTGATCCGCGCCCGCGACGACCATCGCGCCGCCCACCAGGATGCCGCAATTTTACGCCGCGAAAAAACCGGCCAAGTCTATGCGGATCGTATCTGTATTTATATCGGTCCCGATAATCGCTATGAACCGCTGGGGGCAAGCCTCGAAACTGTCTTGATACATGAACTGGGGCATTGGCTGGATGGCGCCGGGCATCTTGACATGAAATGGACCACTCAACGCCAGCGTGCCGAGTGTATCGCCGATGTCTTTGTGGGTCTGTTGCGGCTGCGTGCCGATCCGACCAACAAGCAGGCGGTTGCCGATGAAATGGGGCGCGTCATCCGCGCCACGGGCGGCGATACGCAACACAGCGGTTACACCGTGCCAGCCTTGGCACGTCTCTTGGCCACGGCCGATAGCCTCGATCTTAGCCGCAAAACCATTTATGGTCTGCGTGATCTCGCCCGCGACATCACCACCAATACCTATCAACCGCGCGGCCGCGCCGCACCCTCCATCAAAGCTTGACCCTGCGGATAAAACCCCGCACACTTTGCACCTCACCCGTAGCAAAGTGGATGTGCAGTGCAACATCACCAGCAAGACGACATCAAGACGCTGCGCCATTTTATGCGCGATCTTTACCGTGAATTTCCCGCCATGCGCGGCGAGGTACAGATGGTGGCCGTCACCCGCACGGGCCCGGTCTTGGTACACCCCGATAAAAGCGCCAAAAGCGCCTTTGCCAAAGCCGCGCAAAAAGTTTTTCAAGACCCCGCGCTGCAGCCCTTATGGCGTATGACGCTTGATGTCTGTCACCAGCATGACACGTCCCTTTACAGCCCTGCCTTCGATGCCTTTTTCATCAATATCAGCCATGCAAAAACGAACGGCGGTATCCCGCTGGAGATGGTTTTGCGCCATGAATTGGGCCATGCGCTGGATGACCTTGATCTCGACAAGCCGCTGCGCCGTCGTCTGCCCTATGAAATGACGGCCGATGCTTTCGCCGTGCTGCATCATTTGCGCGAACGGCCGGGCGATATGCTGCATGTCATGTATCTGGCCGGCCACCGCGCCCATGATTGCGGACATCTGCGCCACCATCCGTTCAACACGCTGGCCGCGATTGATGCGGCGATTATTTATGCGCGCGAAAATGATCTGAGCCAGATGCATATCACGCAACTGGCCACGGTGGCGCGCGACATCTCTAACCGGGTCTGCCCGCAAGTGATTTATGAGCGCGATGCACGCGGACGCTTTCTGCGCAACCCGTTTCGCTGACAACCCTACAGGGCGAACTTCTGGAGGGCGGCAGACTGGCGTTGTTGCAACGCCTCTTCATCAAAATCGGCGATCAGCTCGTTAAACAGTCGATACCAATTCACCTTGGCTTGTAGCCGTAAAAAGACCGAACCCAGCCCCAGGGCCGCCCGGTCCATGAAAACGAATTCACGCGGAATGGTGACGCCACCATTGGCGCGCAAGGCCTGATGCACTTTGGTGGCGATATCTTCGCCGTAAACGGCTTTTTCCGGCAGATCGCCAATCGACCGGCGGCTGTCATCAAGGACCGGTCCATATAGGAAACGCGCCCAGAGGTTCAAGACTTCGACCGTCTCGCGGGTCAAGCCCTTGAAGCCCCATTTGTCGTAGGCGGCAATCGCCATATCGGTGTCATTCTTTTGCAAGGCCCGATAGAGCATGATAACGCCACCGATAAAGCTGGGCGGGAAGACGCGCACGCAGCCAAAGTCCAATAGGTTGATGCCGTAGTCAGCATCAACACTGTAATTGCCGGGATGCGGATCGCCATGAATAATGCCGTAACCATAGAGCGGCACATACCAGGCGCGAAACATATTGAGGGCAATGGCATCGCGCACATCCTGCGGCGCATCAACAAAACCTAAAATAGGGCGCCCTTCGCGCCATTCAGACGTCAATAGCCGCGCCGTCGAAAGACCATCGACAATGGCGGGGACGCGCACGCCCGGCTCGTCTTTCAGTATATCGCCATAAAGGCGCTGGCGTTTAGCCTCGAGGGTGTAATCAAGCTCCTCGTGCAAACGATCGGCAATCTCGCGGCGGATTTCGCGCGTATCAATGGCGCGGTCATAAGCCTCGAAGGTCGACATGATAAGACCCAGCTGATTAAGGTCGGCCTCGACGGCGGATGCCATATCCGGATATTGCAATTTGCAGGCAACGCGCAGGCCATCCGGCAGCGTCGCACGATGCACCTGGCCGAGGGATGCCGCAGCAGCGGCTGTTTGCTCAAAGACGGTGAAGTTTTTTTCCCAGCTTGGCCCCAATTCGGCCGCCATGCGCCGGCGCACAAAAGGCCAGCCCATGGGCGGCGCCTGATTTTGCAATTTTTGCAATTCGCTGGCGTATTCGGGCGGCAGGGCGTTGGGAATGGTCGCCAAGAGCTGTGCCACTTTCAGCAGCGGCCCTTTCAGATCACCCAGAGACTGCATCAACTGGCGGGCGTGTTGATCGCGGTCAATCTCGATGCCCAAAAACTTCTGTCCGGCCAGCCGTGCCCCCAGCCCCGCCATCGTCGTCGAGACTTTGGCGTATCTTTTGACGCGGCCGCCGATACGGCTGCCCTCGGTCGTGGCAGCAGCAGGCGGCTTGGGCGTCTCTGGCGTTTTTGGTGGTTTACGCGGCATCCGGCGTTATCCTTTGCTGGTGACGACGCGGTTACGGCCACCGCGTTTGGCAGCTTGCAGGGCTTGGCTCGCCCGCGCCAGCGGGGCATCAACGGCGATATCGTTTTTCTTGTATTGCGCGACGCCAATACTGACAGTCAGGCGCATGGTGCCTTTGTCTGACGGGACAGCAAGCTCGGCCACCTGGCGGCGCAGCCGCTCGGCAATCGTCACCGCGCCTTCAATCGCGGTCTCGGGCAGCAAGATGATAAATTCCTTGCTGCTCCAGCGGCCCATGATATCGACGCTGCGCAGCGCATGGGCGCAGAGATCGGCAAAGGCCTGCAGGGCCACATCACCCGCCTCGGCGCCATAGGTATCATTTAGTTTGGTGAAATCATCAATATCCAGCAGCAGCAGCGACAAGGGATGCTGATAGCGGTTAGCGCGATGGGCTTCACGCTCGCCCATGGTCACCAGTTCGCGGCGGTTATAGGCGCCGGTCAGGGGGTCGACCGCGGCCAGCCGCAAAACTTCCTCTTCGGTGCGTAAATCCTGGCTGATGTCGCGCACAAGGGCTGCAAGCTGCAGCCCACCGCCCTTACCAAGGCGCATGATCTGCACGCTGGCGACAAATTCATCACCGTTTTTACGCAGGCCGTAAATCTGCCGGCCGCGCCGATCCATCGGTTTGCTGGGCATACCGCCCTTGGCAAAGTCATCCATCATCAGGCCATGCTGCAGGCGGTAACGCTCGGGCAGCAGCATATCAAGGGGCTGGCCCAGGACCTCGGCCGCGGCATAGCCAAAGATCCGCTCGGCCGCCGTATTAAAGCGGACGACATTATGATCGGCATCGGCGATGACGACGGCATCGTCCAACAGACCGATCACCTGATCGGCCGCGCGCAGCCTTTGGATGAATGATGCGAAAAACAGCATGGACCTCCCGATCCGGGTTGATGGCTATAGCCCCTTTGTTTTTACTTGGCTTTTCTTGATTACCAGCCTTTGGCGCTTTTTCCAACGACGATTGCAGTGTATAATGATTACATAAGCTAAAAAGCCGCTGGTGCCCCACTGGTGCAAATCTATATCGGGCTCTATGCTTGGCAAGGTACGACGCCTATATCATGGGAAATCAGGCGAAAGCGGGAGCGAACAGAGACACCATGGCCAAGAAAAAAATAAACCCCAGCGCCCCCGACACCGCCGACCCTGTCACGGCGCAGCGCGACGCTGTCTTGCTGGCAGCGCTCCCGGACGTGGCCTTTGATGGCTGGACGCCAGCGCTGCTGACGCGGGCCGCTGACCGGGCGGGTGTTAAACCCGCCGAGATGGCCGTCCTTTTCCCCGCCGGTGTCCATAGTCTGCTGGCGCATTTGAGCGATTGGGCCGATCGGGCGATGGAAGCGGCCCTGTTGGCGCAACCCTTGGAAAGCTTACGGGTGCGCGACCGCGTGGCGGCGGGGGTTATGGCGCGGCTCGACGCACTCTCCCCTTATAAACCGGCGGTGAGCGCCGCCCTTGGCCGCAGCCTCGACCCGCGGCTGGCCGCGGCTGTACCCCGTCATGTCTGGCGCACGGCCGATCGTTTATGGTGGCTGGCGGGCGATACCGCCACCGACTGGAATCACTACAGCAAACGCGGCCTGTTGTCGGGCGTGCTGATCTCGACCACGCTTTATTGGCTGGCCGATACCTCGGCGCATCACACCGACACCCGCACTTTTCTGGATCGCCGCATTGATGAAGTCCTCACCCTGGGGCGAAGCCTGGGCCAAGCGCGCAGCTGGCTTGACCGCATCCGCAGCCCCTTCACCCCCCGCCGCCGAAAGACGCCTGCATGAAAATCGCCGCACTATCGCTTTGGGCTGTTCTGACCGGCGCCCCCGACCCGCTCATCCTGGCGTCCACCGGCGGCTGTGCGCGCCCCACCGCCCTGCCCGCGGTTGCCTATAACTTTCAAAGCACGCCGCCGCAGGTCACCCATAATCTTGACTTTCAAGGGCTTAGTCAATTTTCGGTTGATACCGTCTTTGCGCGCCACACCAACGAAGTCTTTTTGAAGGCCGGTATCACCCAGGGATTCACCAAGATCAACCACAGCGCCGCCTTTCGCTATCAGCAAGATCCGGTGAGCAATACAGTCTGTATGTATGTCGATAAGATCGATGTCGTCGTCAGTTATGAACCGGTGGTCCACATCGCCAGCAACTTCCCCTATGGCTCGTGCCGTTTTAAAACGACGTGGGAACATGAACTGCGCCACGTCAACACCGACCTGATTACCCTTACCGAATATGGCGGCAATATGAAGCAGGCCGCCGCCTATGCCAGCCAGTCGCTGGGCGCCATCGGCCCCTTTCCGGTCACCCAGCTTGAAGCGCAGCAGCAAGCCGTCATGGGGCGCATCGGTACGGTGATCGACAAGGCTTTGGATGATATCGGCACGGTAAGGATGCAGCGCCAGCAATTAATTGACACCCGCGAAGAATATATGCGTGTCAGCCGCGCCTGCCCGAATGAACCACTGCGCTAATTGGCAGAGGCTGCCAGCGCGCGCTGGCTTTTGATCAGCTCGGTCCGGACATCTTGCTTCCAGTAATCGCGCGGCTGCCCATCGCTCAGTAGCTGACGCCAGATAGCGATGGCCTCAGCATGTTGGTTTTGCTGGGCCAGATCCATGGCGTGATAATGTAAGCCAATCGGGCTTTTCGGGTGCAGCCGCAAAATATGCGCCACGGTACGGCGTACCTCTTCGTTGACGACGCCACCCGATTGGCGCATCAGGGTTTCGGTCAGGACATTGGCGATGATGCGTTCGCGCCAATCACCGTCGCGGCCCGCCAGCAGCAAGGCCTTTTCAAAATAGGGCACGGCGGCATCATATTTGGTCAAGCGATAGTTGATCTGCCCCATGCTGATGAGTGCCCCGATATCCTCGGCGTTTTCGGTGAGCAGCCGCGCCATGGGTTGCATGGCGAGCGCCGCGGTGCGCCGGGCGTCGATATCCTGATAGCTATCAAAGACCGCCATGGAACTGTGCAGCTCGGGCCGGCCCAGGCCATGATAGGCCACCAACGCCAAAAGCGGCAGGACCACCACCACCCCCAGCGCCAGGCGTTGGTCACGCGGGCGT
>JAIXUW010000305.1 GCA_027483355.1 Alphaproteobacteria bacterium | reverse complement strand
CCGCCTACCCTGGTGACCAATGGCAATCAGGTATTTGAAGATGGCGGTCCCGTGGCCCCGTCGATTAACACGCAGCTTGGCCCTAACGCTACGCCCGGTTCTTATCTGGTCGTCACCATCACCGGTATTCTCCCCGGCTGGACCGTCGATACCTCGACCTCAGGCGGCACCTTTAATCCGGCCACCGGCACTTGGACTCTCAACGTGCCCCCCGGTCAAGGCTACACCGGCAATGGCCCAGGCTTCTCGCCGCCGGCTGACAGCGATGTCGATATGCCGTTGGTCGTGACCGTCACCCAATACACCGATACCGGCGTTGTCATCGACCAGACCAGTGGTCCGGCCATCATTATCGTTGATGCCGTGGTCGATGGTCCCAGTGTCAATTCAACCGGCGCCACCGGTCCCGAAGATACGCCGATCAATCTGAATATCTCGCTCAACGTTGGCGGTGACTCGGTTGATGGTTCGGAGGTCATTACTTCCATCATTATTTCAGGCGTGCCAGCAGGGGCTACCCTTTCGGCTGGTATCCTGCAGCCCAACGGCACCTGGCTCTTGACGTCTGCCCAGCTGCCCGGTTTGCAGCTCAACCCACCGCTGAACTACAGCGGCACCATTCCGCTGACCGTCACGGTTACCGAATACGATAACCCGACCGATCAGGAAATCACCCTCAATAACAACCAGGCGGTTGTCACCCTGCCATTGAACGTCGTGGTCACCCCGGTGCCCGATGCGCCGATTTTGAATGTTGAAGACAAGCGCGTCTATGAAGATGGCTCCGTCGCGCTGAACTTTACTGCCAATCTGGTCGATGCCGATGGTTCAGAAGCACTTACCGTCACCATCAGCGGTATCCCCGCGGGCTGGATGCGCGGCGACTCCCTGACCGCGAGCGGCGGCAGCTATGACCCCGTCACCGGCGTCTGGACACTGACCCTGCCGGCTGGCCAGAACTTTGCCGGCCCCGGCCCCAAAGTTTATCCGCCCGCCAACAGCGACGTAGACCTCAATGGTCTGGTTGTGCGTGCCACCTCGACCGAGCTTGCCAACAATACCTCGGCGATCACCACCGATACGATGGATGTGACGGTTGATGCGGTGATTGATGCTCCTACCATTAATGCCGGCCCCGACACCACGGGCGGCGAAGACACCAACATTCCGCTGAACATTACGCTTGGCCGCGGTGACGATAGTGTCGATGGCTCGGAAGTTTTGTCGAATATCACCATCAGCGGCGTGCCCGATGGCGCCACCCTGTCGGCAGGCACCAAGAATGCCGATGGCAGCTGGACGCTGACTTCGGCGCAACTGGTGGGTCTGACCTTGCGTCCGGCGCTGAACTTCACTGGTCCGATCACGCTGAATGTCTCGGTCACTGAAACCGATGTCCCGACCGATGTCGACTTTGACAATACCAATAACACCGCCACCGTTACCGACAGCGTGACCATTACCGTCCAGCCCGTCGCCGATATCCCGACCGTGCGCGTTGAAGATGTGCGCGTCAAGGAAGATGGCAGCGTCAAACTTGTTATTGATGCCGATCTCGCTCCCAGCAGTGCTGCCAGCGATTATCTGGTGGTGTCCATCAGCGGTATTCCCGCCGCCTGGGGTCTGTCAAATGTACCCGGTGCCACCTTTGCCAATGGCGTGTGGAGCTTCCGCGTGCCAGCTGGCCAGAATTATCTGGATGGCCCGGTTTTCAGCCCGCCTGCCAACAGTGACGTAGACCTAAATGGCTTGGTTATCACCGTTCAACAATTCAACAGCAATAACCAACCTGAGGGTTCGGCCAGCGACACGGCATCGATTGTTGTCGACGCGGTGATTGATGGCCCTTCGATTGCTGCCGCTGATGTCAGCGGCCCCGAAGACACAGCGATTGCGCTGAATATCAACGTGGGCCGCGGTGGTGATAATACCGATGGTTCTGAAACCCTGGGTAATGTTGAAATCCTCGGGGTGCCGACGGGTGCGACGCTTTCTGCGGGCGCTCTGCGTTCCGATGGCGTATGGGAAGTCCCCGTTAGCGCCTTGCCAGGCCTGACCATTACGCCGCCTGCCAATTACAGCGGCAATTTCAATCTGACTGTGCGCGTGACCGAACGCGACAATCCGACCGATACCGAATACGACCTGACCGACAACCAGGCGACGGTTACCGATCAGATCACCGTCACGGTGACGCCGGTGGCTGATAAGCCAAATTTGTCGGCCATGGACAAACAAGTGAAAGAAGATGGCTCGGTTGCCCTGCAACTCAGCGCGTCACTGAATGATACCGATGGTTCGGAAACACTCACCGTTTCCATTGGCGGATTCCGTCCGGGTTGGGTGGTCGACACCTCGATCTCCGGCGGTACCTATAACGCCACGACTGGTATCTGGAGCCTGACCCTGCCGGCTGGTGTGACCAGCTTCAGCGGTGGTCCGACCGTGCGCCCGCCCGCCAACAGCGACGTTGACCTGCGTGATTTGCTGGTGACAGCAACCGCCACGGAAAGCAACGGCGCCACCGCCAGCGAGAGCACCACCATTGACGTGATCGTCGATGCAGTGATTGATGCGCCCACCCTGACCGTCAGCAACGCCAGCGGCGAGCAATCGATGCCCATCCCCCTGACCATCAATGTCGGTCGCGGCGATGACAGCACCGATGGCTCCGAGGTTCTGGGTAGCGTCGAAATTGTTGGTGTGCCCGATGGCTCGACCTTATCGGCCGGCGCTTTGCGCTCGGATGGTGTGTGGGTTATTCCCGTCGCTAATCTGCCGGGCCTGACCTTGACCACGCCCGCCAGTTACACCGGCAGCTTTAGCCTGACCGTGCGGGTGACCGAGCGTGACAACCCGACCGATACCGAATACGACCTGACCGACAACGAAGCAACGGTTAGCCAAAAGCTGAACGTGACGGTGGGTGGAGACGATGTGCCCCAGATTATCGATCCCGCTGCCCGCGTGGTCGATGAGACCGATCTGACGACGCCTGCCACCACACTTACCGGCACCATCCAGGCTGATTTTGCCTCGGACGGCCCCGGTACTTTTGCCGGCACCGGCGTCAACAGCTTTTCGTTTGGCGGTTCGGCCAAAAACGGCGCCCTGACCTCGAAAGGTCAGCCGGTTACCGTGACGCTGGAAGGCGATACCTACGTCGGTAAAGCCGCCGGCGCCGATGTCTTCCGCCTGACGGTCAACCCCAATGGCACCTACGAGTTTAAACTGATCGGCGTGCTGGATCATGCGGATGTCACTAATCCGAATGACAGCATCACGCTGAACTTCGGCATCACCGCCCGCGACAGCGATGGCGATACCGATACCACCACGCTGACCGTGCGCGTCCTTGATGATGGTGTGACCGCCAACGACGACAATAACAATGTCGTTGTGGCAGCGGATGGCACAGGCTGGGCCACGGGTAACGTGATCAGCGGCTTCAATGGCGGCCCGGGTGCGGCCGATGATCTCAGCTTTGACTACGACAACGCCGTCACTGCCGTGACCGTTAACGGTGTTACCTATAACGTTCCCCTCAGTGGTCCTGCCACCATTGCGGGTAATTTTGGTACGCTGCAGATCTATTCGAACGGTACCTATCAATACACCCTGGATCCGTCGAAAACGACGACCACCACCACCGTGCCGGTCACCACGACCAGCGGTTCTTCAAGCTCGTCGGGCGGTACAGTCACCAATCCAGATGGCTCGACCACGACGACGACGAGCACCAGCACATCGACGACCACCGTTACCACCACGACCGTCACCACGGTTGTGGCCAACATCAGCGATATCTTCACCTATACCTTGCGTGATGGCGATGGCGACAGCGATACGGCGGTCCTCAGCTTTAACGGTAACGGCGCCAGCCGTCCGTTGCTGGTGGTGCGCGACGAGCAAATCAAAGAAGATGGCCAGGGCCAGCTGAATATTCAAGCAACCCTGACCGATCCGACCGAAGCGCTGACCATCACTGTCTCTGGCTTTGGTCCGGGCTGGACGGTCGATACCTCGGTTTCAGGTGGTACCTATAATGCTGCCACCCGTACCTGGTCCCTGACCTTGCCGGTTGGGCAGAACTTCAGCGGCGGCCCGATTGTCCGTCCGCCCGCTGACAGCGATGCCGACCTGACCGATCTGTCCGTCACGGCTTACTCGACGACATCGACCGGTGCCAGCAGCATCGCCACCGGCAGCATCGACGTGATTGTTGATGCCGTCATCGATGGCCCAACGCTGAATGTCAACAACGCCTCGGGCGAGGCGGATACGCAGATCGCGCTTTCCATCGCCCCGGGCCGTGGCGGCGACAGCGCGGATGGTTCGGAAGTTCTCTCCACTATCCGCATCGCCGGCGTGCCGGCCGGTGCGATCCTGTCGGCGGGGACAAATAACAACGACGGTAGTTGGACCCTGACTTCGGCCCAGCTGGCCAATCTGAAGATCACCCCGCCGGCGGGCTTCTCGGGCAGCTTTAACCTGACCGTTTCGGTGACCGACACGGAAACAAATCTGAGTGGTGCCGAATTCGACTACACCGATAACACGGCCACGGTCACCCGCACACTGACGGTTAACGTCGGCGCAGATGACGTGCCGCAAATCATCGAGCCAGCAGCGCGGATCGTCGACGAGACGAACCTTAGCGGCGGCGCGCAAACGGTGAACGGCACGGTACAGGCAACCTTTGGCAGCGACGGCCCCGGCACCTTCACGGGTACGGGTACCGGCAGCTTCTCCTTTAGCGGTGCTGCCGGTGGTGCCTTGACGCATAACGGTGTGCCGGTTGTGGTTAGCCACACGGGCGGCGTTTATGTCGGCCAGGCGGGCGGCGTCGAAGTCTTCCGTCTGCAAATCAATACTGACGGCACTTACAATTTCGTTCTGCGCGAGAACATCGCTCATGCGAATGCCGCCAACCCTGATGATAT
>JAIXUW010000012.1 GCA_027483355.1 Alphaproteobacteria bacterium | reverse complement strand
TCAAAAGGCGTATGATGTGTTGAGTGATGAGCAGCGGCGAGCGATGTATGACGCCACCGGGTCGGAGGATGCGGGTGAAGGCGGCGGCCCACCGCCATTCCCCTTTGGAGGCATGGGAGGCATGGGGGGGATGGGTGGCGGAATCCCCTTTGATATTGGTAGCCTCTTTGGAGGGATGTTCGGAGGAGGGGGTGGTGGTGGGCCACGGCGGCGACAGAAGGGTGCAAAAGCACCCGCAAAAATTCACGAGATGCCGGTAAGTCTGTGGGATTTTTACTATGGAAAGTCCATCGCGGTAAAGTTCGAACGCCAAAAGTTTTGTAGTGACTGTAAAGGGGAGGGTGTTGCCTCATGGAAAGCCTGTGGAGGGTGTGGGGGGTCTGGGCAGCGCTCACAGATGGTCATGATGGGGCCCATGCAGGCAATGATGCACGGGCCGTGTGCGGAGTGTGCTGGAGAGGGGCGAGTGGGAGAAGGTAGCTGTTGGGGATGTGGAGGGCGAAAGTTCAAGACGGAGGAGCGTCAGTTGGGTGTTGTCATTCAGCCAGGAATGGTTCCTGGAGATGTGGTTACCTTTCCACGGGAGTGTTCGGATCAGGAGGATTATTTGGAGGCAGGTGATGTTCAGATTGTTCTCACGGAGGCGGATGAGGATACGCGATTTCAGCGGAAGCCGGGGGCGGCATCGAGCCTTGTCACGGAGACGCGCATCGGCCTGAAGGATGCGCTGCTTGGATGTAAGGAGAAGATGGATGGACATCCGGGACATCCACAGGGTCTGATTGTGGATATACCAGTAGGTATACAGAATGGAGAGACACTTCTCGTGCCAGGGGCAGGAATGCCCTTGAAAGGAGGAGGTCAAGGAGACCTATTTGTCACTGTGCGTGTGGTGGCAACGGCGGCTGAAAAGGAGTTGCTGCGCCGTGAGGCTGCACGGGTGCGGGAGCTATTTACTGCATCCGAGGCGCAAACGACTGGGGGTCAGCCGCCAGCTTCCACTCCGGGTTCATCCCCATGAGCGCGCGGGCCTCCTGGCCGGGGGAGAGGAGCATACCAGGGGAGCCATAATCGGCAGGCACGACGGGCTGAGCACCGCCGCGCATGCCGCGCCGTCCACGACGGCTGCGACCCTTTCCACGACGGGCCTTGCGACGACGGCCGCCGCCCGCCTGGTCACTCATGCCGCGGATTTCGGCGAGAGAGGCATCCAGGCCACCGATGCGCGCCGTGGCACGCAGGGAGTCATCGAGCACACCCGTGTAGCCGACCGGAGCGGAGGAGGCCAAGCTGACCGCAGCACCGCCGTGCTGATTCGCGTGAATCTGCTCATAGTCCTGGCCCTGTGCAAGAGAGAGAGCCTTCGCGGCATTGATAGAGGTATCATTCACCGGGGCCTGGCCACCGCGCTGGCGGCGGGACCAGCAGCGGCGGGAGCTACGGCGACCGCGGCGAGTAGACGCACGACGGGACTTGCGTGTGCTGCGACGAGCCATTTCTAGTCTAGGCTGCGAAGCTTTACGGAGTAGAGATAGGCCCAATAGATGGTGAACCATGCGCCGAGTGCAATGAGGCCTGTGTCACGCATACGATAGCCATGAATAGCTAGGAGCGCATTTGCTAGCAAATTGAGTGCTAAACTCCAATTACTAAAATCCCGCGTCTGCTGTGTTGTATACGTTTGGACCAACTGAGGGACAGTGCTAGCCGCAGCAAGTATAAAAATCACATATGAGAGTGATATTGGGCTAGTCATAAGAATTCTAACTGAAAACTAGAACAAATGAAGGCTGGTGTCATTGCCGCGTTTGTGCTCGTTGCAGTTGCTACGATGTTTATGACGGTTGGGGGCGCATTGGACGGATTTCGCTTCGATGCGAACGGAGTGCCAGTGTTCGTTGTTACGCAGAATCACGCGTGGCATGATGGAATTTTCATCATGCTGTTGGCGATTGTGTTATTGCTAGTGAGCTACCATAGCTAAAAAGGGTGGGTTCGGGGGGGGCGGGTGCGGGGGACGGTCTAGAAGCCACGCAGAGCCGGCGCCTGGATGCGGCGCTTCTGAATCTTACCCGAAGCCAGGTAGATTGAGTTCTCCGTGATGATGATATAGTCATCCTGTACCTTGTAGACCTTCTGGACCAGACTGGTAAACTCCTCACCCGACTTCACCAGCATCTTCTCCTTAGTCTCCTGGTCCTCACCCAGGAAGGCCTTGCCCGATGCCGTATCGGCATAATAGTCGAGCTGAATAGGCTTGTCCTGCTCCATAGCCAGCTTCGAGGCATGAATGAGGACCTGTGCACAGGGCACTGCCGGAGCCGGGGCAGCAGAGGCATTCGTCGCGGCAGTTGCAGGCGCCGTTGTCATGGGAGCAGACATTCCAAGTTCTGGCAGGTTCTGGGAAAGCTGGAGAACTATTTTTCCGCGGGACCTCCTGTCAGAGCCGGACGAGCTACCTGCTCACGATGCTTCTGTAGCACATCGTTCATGAATCCGTAGGCCTCATCCAGCTGCGCACGGTTGCGTGCCCCCGTAATGATAATGCTCCCTGTCTGAAACGCGGCAATAGTAATCTTTTTGCAGGAGCCCTCCTTCGTCCCGTCACCCTGGCCGGAGCAGAAACGGGGGCACATACAGATACCATTCTTCACGCGGGCGGTCTCGTTGTAGTAGTATTTCGTATTCACGCCTTGGTAG
>JAIXUW010000028.1 GCA_027483355.1 Alphaproteobacteria bacterium | reverse complement strand
GCCCCTAAGGAGGCTTTTGATATGACCGCCATTCTCGACATTTATGCCCGCGAAATTCTTGATAGCCGGGGCAATCCCACGCTTGAGGTCGATGTCGAACTGGAAAGTGGCGGCCGTGGTCGCGCGGCCGTGCCCTCGGGCGCCTCTACCGGCGCGCACGAAGCCGTCGAAAAGCGCGATGGCGAAAAAGGCCGCTACAACGGCAAAGGGGTACGTAAAGCTGTCGATTCTGTAAATACGGAAATATTTGAAACACTCTCCGGTATGGAGGCCACCGACCAGAGCCTGATCGATCAGATGATGATTGAACTGGATGGGACCGAAAACAAATCCCGCTTGGGCGCCAATGCCATTCTCGGCGTCTCGCTGGCCGTGGCGCGAGCGGCAGCAGATGAACTCGATTTACCGCTTTATCGCTATATCGGCGGCACCTTTGCCCATTTGCTGCCGACGCCGATGATGAATATCATCAATGGCGGGGCGCACGCCGATAACTCCATCGACTTTCAGGAATTCATGATCCTGCCGGTGGGCAGCCAGACCTGCACCGACGCCATCCGCATCGGTGCTGAAGTATTTCATGCCCTTAAAAAGCTTCTTGCAGAAAACAGTTTCAATACAGCGGTTGGCGATGAAGGCGGTTTCGCGCCTAACTTTAAAAGCAGCGAACAGGCGCTTGATTATATTACCAAAGCCATCAAAATTGCCGGGTATGAAGCGGGCCGCGACATCTTTCTGGGACTGGACGTCGCTTCCACCGAATTTTTCAAGAAAAACAAATATCATCTTGAAGGCGAAGGTAAAACCCTCGATAGCGATGGCATGATCAGCTATTACGAGAAGCTGGTTGCTAAATTCCCCATCGTTTCCATCGAAGACGGTATGGCCGAGGACGATTGGGCGGGTTGGCAGGAACTGACTGCCCGCCTCGGCGGCAAGGTGCAATTGGTGGGCGATGATCTATTCGTCACCAATACCAAACGTCTCAAGCGCGGTATCGACGAACAGGCCGCGAATGCCATCCTGATCAAGGTCAACCAGATCGGCACCCTCAGCGAAACATTGAACGCCGTACAAACCGCCCAGAAAGCAGGCTTTGGCGTTGTCATATCGCACCGCTCCGGCGAGACCGAAGACAGCACGATTGCCGACCTGGCCGTCGCCACCAATGCGGGGCAAATCAAAACCGGTTCGCTGTCACGCTCCGACCGCATCGCCAAATACAACCAGCTGATCCGCATCGAAGAAGAACTCGGTCCCGCGGGTCGCTATGCCGGCCGCAACGGCCTCAAAGCCGCCGCCCTCACCCCGCCGCGTCTGCGCACCGTCGCCGGTGGCAAAAAGAAAAGCGGCAAATAATGGCCCTGCACCTGACCTTGCGGCAGCGCCTGACCTATACAGTGCATATGTTCAAAGCACTGACCAAGCGCCATCACAAACCGATACGCCCACTGCTGCGGCGTTACATCGCGACGGATGCCGTGGTTTTCGATGTGGGCGCCAATACGGGTAGCTTCACGCATCTTTTTTCGAAAATGGCGCCTGCTGGCCATATCTATGCGTTCGAGCCGGGCAGCTATGCCCTGTCTATATTGCGGCGCGTGATCGCCCAGCGCTGTCAAAGCAATGTCACCTTGCTCGAACATGGCCTCAGCGATAAAAACGAAAACCTTGAACTGCATCTGCCGGTCAAAAAATCGGGCAGCCTTGGCCACGGCATCGGACATATTGGCACCGACAGCAATGATCCGCGCGCGACCGTCAGCGAAACCATCCCGCTGCGGCGTATGGATGATATCGCCGAAACCTTGGCGCTGACGCGCCTTGATTTTATCAAAATCGACGTCGAAGGATGGGAAATGCACGTACTACGTGGCGGCGAGAAGACCATCGCCCGCTTTAAACCCATCATCATGCTGGAGATGGTGGAGCATTTTCTACGCCGTGCCGGTAGCAACTGCGATGAGTTACTAGGATTTCTGCATCAGCACGGCTACAAAACCATGCACCTCTGCGCCAAGACAGGTGGGGTTTCGACCATGCCCGAAAATCTGAAGGCAGGCGAAATTCTCGCTTTGCCACCGGGCCATGACGCAGATATCAACTAATTTTATTACGGCGCAGGTGCGGGCATTGTTGCTGGTAATGCAGCGGCAATAGCATCTTCCTTGCCACCACAGGTCGGATGACCAAAGCCGCCGGCACTTTTGCCTTCGGCCATATCGTAAATGATAGCGTCGTTTTTCTGCGGACTGACCCCTGCGCTGACATGATCAAGCTTTAGAGCATGGCGCAGACGCCAAGCGATATTGTGATCGGCACAAGACGTATCGCCACTCACGCCCAGACCGCCAATGATCTCACCTTTTTGGTTATAAAGGGCCAGCCCGCCACCGAAGACATTGACGCCCCCAATACGCTCGCCCGTCATCGGATCTTTGGCCGTACCGAAAGCCAGCGCATTTCCGTCATAGGCGACATCGGTATCGACGGGGTTACTTTCCTGCAAACCGAACAGGCTGCCACCCGGCTGCACCGCGGCATAAAGGTTAGCGGTAGAAAGCGCCAGACCATTTAGGCTGAAAGCATTCGCCGTATTGGCCTTTTGCGCTGAAATCACCCGTGAACCAGGCCATTGCGCCCCCACGTTTTCGCCCGAGAAAGCAACAGCACAGACAATCCCGCTGCGATCAACCACGGTTGCCCACATATCCAGGTTAAGGCCGCCGTTATCGGCTTGACGCGCAATCGTCAGAGCTGCTTTCAAATCAGCGTGAGCGGGCAATGCATCACAGGCCGCCTGGGCCACCCCGGCGGACACTGTCAAAAGAGCGGCCAAGACCAGCGTGATTATATTTTTTTCATTTTAGTTATTCCTGTCTGATTAAACGAGGCTGCTTTTCTTGCGCGCAGCACCAATGAAAGAGGTGAACAAAGGGTGCGGTGCAAAGGGTTTTGATTTCAATTCCGGATGGAATTGCACGCCGATAAACCACGGGTGATCGCGACGCTCGACAATTTCTGGCAGACGACCGTCGGGCGACATCCCGCTAAAAATCAAACCTTTGTCCTGTAGCTGCGTTTTATAGGTGGTATTGACTTCGTAGCGATGGCGGTGGCGCTCGGAAATCTCGGTGCGGCCATATACTTCCGCCGCTAAACTGCCGGGTGCCAGATTGGCGGGATAGGCGCCGAGACGCATCGTGCCGCCCAAATCACCGCCTTCATCCGGGCGCTTGACTTTGGCGTCTTCCTTAACCCATTCGGTCATCAGGCCAACAACCGGGTTACCGTATTTGCCAAATTCACTCGAACCTACATCATTGAGCCCTGCCTGATTGCGCGCACATTCAATGACAGCCATCTGCATCCCCAGACAAATGCCAAAGAAAGGAATTTTGCGTTCGCGCGCAAATTGCACCGCACGCACTTTACCCTCGGTACCGCGTTCGCCAAAACCGCCGGGCACCAGAATGCCATCGACCTGTTCCAGCTGTTGCACTGCATCGTCTTTTTCAAAGACTTCGGCATTGAGCCAGTTGATTTTAACCTTGACGTTATTGGCAAAGCCACCGTGGATCAGTGCTTCGTTGAGCGATTTGTAGCTATCCAGCAGCGAAGTGTATTTACCCACGACACCAATCGTCACTTGGCCTTCCGGTTTGTTCAGGCGCTGCATAATTTCCTGCCAGCGCGACAAGTCGGGGGGTGGCGCGTCAATGCCGAAATAGCGCAAAACTTCAGTATCGAGTCCCGCCGCATGATAGCTGAGCGGTACTTCATAAATACTGGCGACATCAAGGGCTGGTACCACCCGTTCGGTGCGCACGTTACAAAACAGCGCGATCTTGCGGCGTTCTTCGTCGGGAATTTCACGGTCGGCCCGCACCAGCAAGATGGATGGCTGAATACCCACCGACAGCAATTCTTTGACCGAATGCTGGGTGGGTTTCGTTTTCAACTCGCCCGCCGCCGGAATATAGGGCATGAGCGTCACGTGAATATAAAGCGCATTAGCGGCGCCTACTTCGTTGCCAAACTGGCGAATAGCTTCGAGGAAAGGCAGGCTTTCAATATCGCCCACCGTGCCGCCCACTTCGCAGAGAACAAAATCGGCGTCATCGTTGTCGGCGGCGATGAATTCTTTGATCTCGTTGGTGATATGCGGAATAACCTGAACCGTCGCACCCAGATAATCGCCGCGCCGTTCCTTGGCGATCACGTTCGAATAGATGCGGCCGGTTGTAATATTGTCAGTCTTGCGCGCGGGTACGCCAGTAAAGCGCTCGTAATGGCCTAAATCCAGATCCGTCTCGGCGCCGTCATCAGTCACATAAACTTCGCCGTGCTGATAGGGGCTCATCGTGCCGGGATCGACGTTGAGATAAGGATCAAGCTTGCGCAAGCGCACCTTAAAACCGCGTGCCTGTAAAACGGCGCCCAACGCCGCGGAGCCCAGCCCCTTGCCCAATGACGACACCACCCCGCCCGTAATAAATATATAACGCGGCATAGCGGTTCTCCTTGGTCTTTGGTCGTCTTTTAGGGCGCGATGGGTGCGGTTGGCTCGGCGTCCGTCGCGGTGGGTGCTGCGGGAGTGACAACATCACTTTCGCCGGCGATAGGTGCAACAGGCGTCTCGTCACTGACCGCGGCAGCATCTTCATCAGTAACCGCTTGTGTTGCCGCGGCCGGGGTTTCAAGTTCATCAAGGATGCTGCTCTCTGGCGCCGACTTAGTCGCGACAAAAGCCAGCGACAAACTGGTGATAAAAAACAGCGCGGCAAAAATACCGGTCATGCGCGTCATGATGTCGCCCGAGCGGCGCGGGGCCAGCATATTCGACATCGAGCCACCCTGCCCCAGAAAACCACCACTTTCGGCCGGCTGCAGCAGCACCAGAATGATAATGCCCAAGGCGACGATCAGGTGAATGACGAGAAGCACTGCTTCCATGACGCGATATCCTTTTCCGGTTGAATCCGGCTTCCTTTTTAAGGCGAAATGACGTCAGAAGCTAGGCTAAAGCTCTGAATTTTTGTATTTCTACACTTGACCAAATTATTTGCTTTTTTTGTTGACATAATTATTTTTCATAGGTTAAATAAGTTTATGCAACTTTACAGGCTGTTTTGGGAGAAAAACATGATTACTGAAGTTTTTAACGTAGTAACCCCTGTTGTAGCAGAAATCAGCTACGCCTTAGGAAGTACTTTTGCTTTGGTAGCTGGCTATAAGGCTGCACAATTCATCTCGCAGCCAGCAGGAAAACGGACTGCTCAATCTATCCTCAGCCAGGCAAATGGCTTTGCAGATCAAATACACGTTACAACGCTGAATAAGGCTGGCTTTTAATTAGCCGCCGCTCGCCGCCCGCGCTATGGCGACAAAATCGGCGGCGACCAGGCTGGCACCCCCCACCAAGACGCCATCGACATTCGGGGTCGATAGAATTTCGGCGGCATTGCCCGGCTTGACCGACCCGCCATATAAAATGGTCATGCCTTCGCCGCACTGCTGCCGAATATGGGCGTGCATTTCGCGGACATCGTCAGCCGTCGCGGTTTTGCCTGTACCAATCGCCCAGACCGGTTCATAAGCGACAACCGTATTGGCTGGGGTCACGCCTGACGGGAGCGATCCTTTAATCTGACGCGACACGACGTCGAAATGATGCCCCGCCGTCCGTTCGCTTTCGGTTTCGCCAAGACAGATGATGGTGATAAGGCCAGCCTGATGGGCGGCCTGCGCTTTGGCGGCCACTTGCGCGTCGGTTTCACCATGCCCGTGACGGCGTTCAGAATGGCCGACAATAACATGGGTGCAACCCATGTCGGTCAGCATCCGCGGCGCAATATCGCCGGTAAAGGCGCCATGGCTTTCGGCGTGGCAATCCTGCGCGCCTACACTGATAGTCGCCTCGCCACAGATATACAGATCGTCCAAGGCTTGCCGCACATAGCCCAGCAGCGTTGCCGGTGGACATAACACGATACTATAAGCGACATCAATATCGGCGCTGACCGGCGTGACAATCTCACCCAGTCGCAGGCGCGCATCGGCCTTGAGGCCATTCATTTTCCAGTTACCGACGATGAGCTTGGTCATATCAACCCCCTGTTTATTGTAAAGCCTTGACATTCTTGCCAGAAAAAGGTGGATTCTCAAGGCGTTTCTTTTTCCCAAGAGGTTTTCCATGTTGCAGAAAATGCGCAGCGGCGCACAGTCTACCATCATCAAGGTCGTTTTGTTCGGTCTTTTGATGCTGGCGATGCTGGGGCTCGCCTTTACCGACGTGCAGGGTATGTTCCGCAGCGGCGGCGCTGCCACCGGCAGTACAGCCGTGGCCGAAATTGGTAACAGCCGTATCAGTGCCGCTGAGCTGGATATGTTGGTCCAACGCAATATGCGCCAACCCAATATTGACGAGGGGACGCGCCGCGCCATTCCCCTCATCACCCTCAATCAGGAAGTCAACGCCCGGGTCTACGCCCAGGCCGCCCATGATCTGGGCTTGGTGCTTGATAACAAAACTGCTGCTGCCATTTTGAAAAAAGATGTGCTGGGTCCGGTGGCGGCCAGTGCCGGGATCAGCGAAAAGCAAGCGCTGCAAGGTATGCTGCGCAACGCCGGTATGAGCGAACAGGCATTTGTTGGCGCCTTTAAAAATCAGGTGGCGACGGATCAATTGGTTCGCATTATCAACACCCCCGCCCAGGCACCCGCACAACTGGTCAACGATGCCCTCAAGCGCCGGTATGAATTGCGCCGTGGCGAGTATTTCGAGTTGACCGCCGCTGACCTCGGCGATGCCCTTAAAACACCGCCCACCGATGAAGAGCTGCAGTCCTATTACACCAGCATCGCGGGCAGTTTTCTGTTGCCTGAATACCGTGATTTTAGTGTGTTGATAATCGATCGCAACGCGCTGGGTCTGGCAGACAACAAGCCTACGGCAGAAGAGGTTGAGTCTTACTACAACGAAAACAAAGATAACTTCGGCGCGCCGGAAGAGCGCCGTGTCGAGCAAATCATCGCACCTGACGAGGCCACCGCCCAAGCACTCCTGAGCAAAGCACAAGCAGGCGCTACCCTTGAGGCGATTGCGCAACAAGCCGAGACCGCAGAGGGTGCCGCAGCTGATGTAGTCTTTGCCACCTCCACCTATCGGCAAAGCGAGTTAGATATCGAACTGGCCACCCCAGCCTTCAAGGCGAAAGCGAACGCGCTGGTGGGCCCCGTCGAAACGCCGCTGGGCTGGCACATCATGAAAATTGTCGCCATCACCCCTGCCCGCACGCCTGCCTTAAGCGAGATGCGGGCCGAGATCGAAAAAGAAATCGCCGAAGAACGTGGCGCCGACACCCTCTATGCGCGCGCCACCGAAATTGACGAACAGGTGGCTGCCGGTCAGTCGCTCAGCGATATCGCCGCTCAGCTGAAATTACAGCCCGTAAACTATAGCGGGGTTACCTCGGAGGGCACCGATAAAGCAGGTAAGCCTGTAGACACCAAAGTCGCCGCTTTTAGCAAAATCGTTGAAACCGCCTATACGCTTGACGAGGGTCAGGTCAGCAGCCTGGCTGAAACCAGCGACGGCCAGTTTTTACTGATTGAAACCACAAAAATCACCCCGGCCCAGGAACAGCCCTTTGAAGCCGTGCGCAGCGAAGTCACAGACAGCCTGCGACTCAAAAAAATGGGCGAACTGTTCGACCAAAGAAGCGCCGAAATCACCGAGAAGATGCAATTGGGCGAGTCCTTTGACGCCGTCGCCAAGCGGCTGGGTAAACGCGTCAGCAGCACCCCGCTTTTAAAGCGCAGCAGCACACCCGCCGAAGCCGGCATGGCACGGGGGATGTTGCCCGCCCTTTTCTCCCTCGACAGCGTGGGCCAGACCACCGCCGTCAGTGGCAATGAAAAAGTGACCATCCTGCGCTTGGCCGAACGCAAAATCGAAACGCCGCGCGATGCCAGGCAACAAGATAGTGCTGCCCTGCGTAATACGCTGAACGAGGCGCTGCGCAACGATATCCTGGAGCAATATCGCAACCATCTGTTCCGCGAATATGGTGTATCGATCAACGAAGACGTTGTCAGCCGGATTTATGCGCCGCGCAGCGAAACGGAAAGCGTCGAGTAAGCTTTGAAAAAAGATCACGGTGGCGCGATTGCTTGCATCACCTGTGCTTGTCGATGCTGAATAAGTGTTGCAACGCTGACCACCTCAAACCCTTTTGCGCGCAGGGTTGGTAACCATGCAGCCAATGCTGTAACTGTCAAATCTTTTGGGTGGCCAATAGCGATGGCAGCGCCGGTTTTGCGGGCGTGCCTTTCAGTCGCGGCGAGTGCTTGGGCAATCGCGGTGGAGTTCTCAACATGGTCAATAAAGATATCCCGTCGCACGGCGGGCACTTCCGCTGCAATAGCCGCCGCCACCCCGACGCTGGCCGGATGAGTGGCTGAATCCAGAAAAAATAATTCACGCGTATACAATTCTGCCATGAGGCTGTCCATGCCCACCCTGTTCTGGGTAAAACGACTGCCCATATGATTATTGACGCCGTCATAACCTGTAAAAGCATCAAGATTGGCCCGGAGACGGCGCGTCAATTCGCTAGGTTCGACATCCGTGCGCAAGACATTCGGCCCAGGGTCAACCGTGCTTTGGGACGCTTGCATGGGCATATGCAGCATAATGGCGTGTCCCGCCGCGCGACCTGCATCCACCTGGCGCTGTATATGGGCAGGATAGGGCAGATAGGCGAGCGTCAACGGCGCAGGTAGCCCGATAACAGCAGCACTCCGCCGTTTGTCGACGCCCATATCATCAATAACAATCGCAATCAGGGGACGGCCATTTGGTTGTGGTTTTGCGGCCAGCCAACCCACGGCAAAGGGGCTCTCAGCCACCGCACAGCTGACGGGCGGGGTATCCCAGACGATCTCCGCCCGGACGGGGGCGGCAAGGAGCGCCAAGAACAAGCTAATAGCCGATATAATATTGAAAACGCGCATTTTAATCCCCGCCGAGGCGGCATCTTGCCGCTTTTGCGCGGCACATGAAAGCACAAAGAGGCTTGACACAGAGGGCGAACTAAAATAGAACAAAAGATGAATTTGCGTTCATGTAACCGGGAGTTACCAATGCTGACCAAGAAACAACACGATTTACTGGTGTTTATTCACGACTACACAAGCAAAACAGGCCTTTCCCCCTCTTTCGAGGAAATGAAGGAAGGCCTCGAATTACGCTCGAAATCGGGCATTCACCGCCTGATCAATGCGCTGGTCGAACGCGGCTTTCTGCAACGCTTGCCCAACAAGGCGCGCGCGCTTGAAGTTGTCAAAATGCCGGAAAATTTGCCCCCCATCGGCAGCAGCGCCGGCAACGTCGCCACCCTGCGCCGCCAGCCAACCAGCAATTTCAAACAAGCACCCGCCAATCTGAACGAGGTGGTTGCCATTCCCATGCAGGGCAAAATCGCCGCGGGTACCCCGATCGAGGCCTTGCGCCACGAACATGAAACCATCGACGTCCCCATGAGTATGCTGGGCATGAATGCCTGCTACGCGCTGACCATCGAGGGCGATTCAATGATCAAAGCCGGCATCATGGATGGCGATATTGTTATCATCGAGAAGTGCGATCGTGCCAAGGACGGCGACATCGTCGTGGCTCTGGTGGACGAGGAAGAAGTCACCCTCAAGCGTCTGCGCCGTGAAATCGGCTCGGTCGTGCTGATGCCCGAGAATGACTCCTATCAGCCTATCCGTCTTGATCCCAATCGGGTGCGTATCCAGGGCAAGCTGCGCTCTTTGTTCCGCAATTACTAAGTCTTGCGGCGTTCTTTGTCGCGCGGCGGCGGTTTGGGCACCCACGGGCGTATCCCGCGTTCCCGGGCTACCTGTCTTATCTCAAAAGCGCCATCGGGCTTGACATACAAGGCATGGGCACCGCCATAACGCAGATCATACATATCAATCATCTGTCGCCTTTTCGATGGGCAGAGATCGCCGTTCAGCCGTGCTTCCGGCGCTATAAAAAGATCAACACTGTCGCAATCGGTCACGACAGTCTCGGGGGAATACACAATCGACACCCGCTTACCATTTGGCGCGGTGAATAGGCAGGCCCGGCTGTCGCAATTGACCACGCCCACCGCTTCCGCCGTCCGCCAATCACCGGCTGGTTGATGCGCAGTGCTGGCGGCCTCGCGCTCCAGCCAAGCTTCAGCAATAAATTTTTCGCGGCGCGTATGGGAGAGCCATAACCCGCCGTTTTCATCACGCAGGGCCAGCAAACGTCCATTATCCGCTGCTATTAAAAAAGGGCGCGGCGTGAATGCCACACCCACGATGGCAACCACGATGGGGATGAGACCAAGCCAGCGCCACCAGCCGCGCCAGATGCATATCCACAGTGCGCCCAGCGTGAAAATAACCAACCAGGCGGCTGAAAAACTATTAACACGCAGAACCGCATAATGCCAATCCGCCACCACGCGCGCGACTTCAATGATCCAGCGCATACTTTCTTGCGTGATCCACAGCGGGATGGCTTCCAGTCCCAAGGGCATCAACAAGCAAGCGATAATGCCAAAAGGCAAGGTCACCAAACTCGATAGCGGCACCGCCATCATATTCGCGACCAAGCCACCCAGCACCGGCACCTGACCAAAGTGATAAAGCGTATAGGGTGCGGTTGCCACTGTGGCCACCACCGTCGTCAACAAACAGGCGACCAGATAAACCCAGGCCTGCCCGATCACGTTTCTGTCCCGGTCTGGCAACAACCAATGCCGCGCCGCGCCTTCATAAAAAGCAATCAGCGCCACTACCGCCGCAAACGACATTTGAAAACTGGGGCCGATCAAGGCTTCGGGTTGAGCAACCAATAAGACAAGAGCGGCGAAGGCCGCCAGACGTAATGAAAACGGGTCGCGATCGAGCATAATCGCGATCATCACCACACAGGCCATAATAACCGCCCGCTCGGCCGTGATGGGCGAGCCGATCAGCAGCAAATAAAAGATAGCTCCCCCCATGGCAACGCCCGCGCTTATCTTTTTAATCGGCCAATGCAGCGCTGCGTAGGGCCACAGCGCCAGCAGCGCGCGCACCAGAAAAAACAACGCCCCGGTCACAACGGTGATGTGAAAACCTGAAATCGCCAACAAATGGGCAATCCCGGATTGACGGATCATCTCCCAATTCTCATCACTGATCCCCTTGGTCTCGCCGATCAGAAAGGCGGTGACCACAGCAGCGGTCTGTTTGTCTTCTATCCCCGCCTCCAGCCGCTTGCGAATGGCATGGCGCAGATTTTCAAAAAAATCGCCACCCGATTCAACCGACCGTAGCGTCTCGACCTCGCCGATCGCATAACCGGTACCACCAAGGCCGGTGAAATAAGCGTGGCGCTGAAAATCAAAGGCACCCGGCATCACGGGCGCCGAGAGGGGCAGCAGCACCGCACGAAGACGAATAACATCGCCCGCCTGCGGTACGGCGGTGTCTTTGGCTTTCAGGCGAACACGCACTATGGTGGGTAGCGGCTCGTCCCGATAGGTCCAACCACCGACGAGCTTGCTGTCATCCAATGTCAGCCGCAAACCTTTGGGCAAGGCGTCGACTTCGACCACGCGACCTTCGATAGTGACAGGTCCGGTTTCATGCGACAGCATGACCGTGTCCAGCATCTGCGTGCGCAGTTGCGCCACGGCGAATCCACCGGCAATCAAAACCATCACCAGCAGGGCAACCCCCATCAAACTGCCCCGCTTTATCCACAGGATCGGCAACAGCATGAGCAACACAATCGGTGCCATCCAGGGTGATGGCTCGGCCAAGCGGCCGAAATAGGCAGAAATGCCCAATGAAAAGGGCACTGGCAGCCACAGAAACCATCTGTCGCGCTGCACAAAAAGGGCTGTTAGCGCCTTGTCCAAGCTTGAAAAAAGGACCATTTTGTTCATATTGACTATTCGCATAGGCGGCCTAACATACGGAACTATCTGCTAAAAAGCACGAGGATTTACTATGACACGCGTGGTCACGCGCTTTGCCCCCAGCCCGACCGGCTACCTGCATATTGGCGGCGCCCGGACGGCTCTGTTCAACTGGCTTTATGCCCGCCACTTTGGCGGTACCTTTCTGTTACGCATCGAAGATACTGACCGCGCCCGTTCGACGCAGGAAGCCGTTGACGCCCTCCTCGAAGGTTTGAAATGGCTGGAGCTTGATTGGGACGGGGCACCTATTTTTCAATTCGCCCGCATGAACCGCCACGCCGAGATCGCGCACGAGTTGGTCACGCGCGGTATGGCCTATGAATGCTTCACGCCAGCCGAAGAACTCGAAGCCATGCGCGCCGAAATGCTGGCCGAGGGTAAGTCGCCCAATCTGAATGCTTTTCTGAGAGATCGCGCCGCCAAAGGCGATAAGCCTGCGGGGGTTAAACCGGTTATTCGTATTCTCGCGCCCTCTGCCGGTAACAACGACACCGAAATAGTCGTGGCCGACGAAGTCCAGGGCGACGTGCGGGTACCCTATACGCAACTGGACGACATGGTTTTGCTCCGCTCCGACGGCACACCCACTTATATGCTTTCTGTCGTCGTCGACGATCATGACATGGGCATCACCCATGTCATTCGCGGTGACGACCACCTGACCAATACGTTCCGCCAACGCATGATCTATGATGCCATGAGCTGGCAGCCACCATCCTTCTCGCACGTACCGATGATCCACGGGCAGGATGGCTCTAAGCTGTCCAAGCGTCATGGCGCGGTGGGCCTGGAGCAATACCGCGATATGGGCTATCTACCCGAAGCCATGCGCAATTACCTCCTGCGCCTTGGCTGGGGCCATGGCGATACCGAGATCATCTCGACCGAAGAAGCGATCAAGCTATTTTCACTGTCGGATCTGGGGGTGTCGCCTTCGCGCATGGACTTCGCCAAGCTTGACCACGTCAACGCACATTATATTCGTACCTGCAGCGACGAGCGTCTGATGGCGCGCGTCATACCTTTCATTGAAAGCTTGCTGGGCGAAAAACCAGACGAACTGGGCTTGGCGCGTTTTAGGCATGGCTTGGGCGATCTGCGCGAACGTGCGCAGACGCTGACCGATCTGGCCCATGCCGGTATTTTCTATCTCAAAAAGCGTCCTTTGCTGCTCGACCCCGATGCCAGCAAAATGCTCGATACCGATGAAACCCGTGGCCTGTTGTCCGAAGTACGGCAAACCCTGGGCACCCTCGATGATTTCCGCGCCGCCAGCATCGAGGCGACCCTTAAGGAATTCTCGACCGCTAAGGCGCTCAAACTGGGCAAAGTGGCGATGCCGCTGCGCTGCGCCATTACCGGCACCACCAATAGCCCGTCTATTTTCCACGTCGCCGAGATTTTGGGGCGCGAAGAGACCCTCGCCCGCTTGTCGGACGTCGCCTGACACTTATATCAACCCTAAAAACAAACCATCCCAAGGAAAACCATCTTTTAACAGACCTCTTCAAAAACCCAGATCGGAGACCTCGCTGATGCGTAAACTCGTTCTCGACTCGTTCAAAAAATTCCTGCCGCCCCTGTCGCGCACTGAAAAAGAAGCGCTTGAATCCGGTACTGTGGGCTGGGATGGCGAATTGATTTCTGGCCACCCGAACTGGGATAAACTGTTCGAACTGAATGCCCCCGCCTTTACCGCCGAAGAACAGGCCTTTCTTGATGGCCCGGTGCAAAAGCTCTGCGACATGATCGACAACTGGCAAGTCGCCTATGACAGCGACCTGCCTCCCGAAGTCTGGCAGTACATGAAAGACAACGGCTTCTTCGGTCTGGAAGTGCCCAAAGAACATGGCGGCCTTGGTTTTTCATCCCAGCTGCACTCTGCCGTCATTATGAAGGTGTCCAGCCGCAACCTGGCCGCCGGCGTCACCGTGGGTGTGCCCAACTCCCTGGGGCCAGCTGAACTGCTGCACACCTATGGCACCGAAGAACAAAAGCACGAATATCTGCCGCGCTTGGCCAAGGGCGAAGAAATCCCCTGCTTTGCCCTCACCGAACCAGGCGCTGGCTCGGATGCAGGCAGCATCGAGGCACGCGGCACCTTGTTCATGGATGGCAACAAGCTGTCGGTGCGCCTGAATTTTGAAAAGCGTTATATCACGCTGGCGCCGATCGCCACGCTGGCGGGTCTTGCCTTCAAACTGGAAGATCCCGAAAATCTGCTGGGCCGCGGCAAAGATCTTGGCATCACCGTTGCCCTGTTAAAACGCGGCACCCCCGGTCTTGAAATGGGTGCGCGCCATCATCCGATGGACCTGCCCTTTATGAACGGTACCTTGAAAGGCACCGATGTAGTCATCCCCGCCGATATGATCATCGGTGGACCCGAGCGTGCCGGTGAAGGCTGGAAAATGCTGATGGAGTGCCTCTCCATCGGTCGCGCCCTGTCGTTGCCCGCCATGGGTGCCGCAGGTGCGCAATTTGCGGCCTATACAACCGGTGCCTACAGCCGCGTGCGGCGCCAGTTCAATTCCCCCATCGGCAAATTCGAGGGGGTTGAAGAAGTGCTGGGCCGTATGGCTGGCATCACCTATCTGATGAATGGCGCGCGTCTGGCCACGCTGCAAATGGTCGATCAGGGTCAAGCCCCCGCCATCCCCTCGGCGATCTTGAAATATCACCTGACCGAAAATATGCGCAAGCTGGTCAATGATGCGATGGACGTACATGGCGGCAAGGCCATCATCAACGGCCCGCACAACTATTACAACGAGCTGTACAAAGGCATTCCCGTCGCCATCACGGTTGAGGGTGCTAATATCATGACCCGCAACCTGATCATCTTTGGTCAGGGTTCAGTGCGCGCGCATCCCTATCTGCTGAAAGAGATCAACGCCGCCAACGACCCCGACCAGAAAAAGGCCTTCAGTGCGCTTGTCAAAACACTGACCGCCCACGTGGGTAACGCGCTGCATAGCACCGTCAAGGCCTTTGGCCATGGCCTGACCAACAGCCGTTTTTCGAGCGTGCCCAAAAACGTCGATAAAGAAACGCGCCGTTACTATCAGCACATCAACCGTTTGTGTGCGGCGTTTAACTTTGCCTCTGACGCGACGCTCGGCACCCTCGGTGGCACGCTGAAATTCCGCGAGCGTACCTCCGCACGTCTGGGCGATGTCTTTAGCAACCTTTATATGGCGTCGACCGCCTTGTGGCACTTCGAGAAATCGGGCCGCCCCAAGGAAGATCTGCCGCTGGTGCATTGGGCCTGCACGCACGCACTGTACGAAGCAGAGCAGGCGCTGGATGATCTTCTACGCAACCACCCCAACCGCTTTGTGGGCGCCGCCTTGCGTCCCATCCTGTTCCCGATGGGCCGCAAAATCAAAAAGCCATCGGATAAAATGGACAGCGCTGCGGCCGACACCTTGCGCGAGCCGGGCCCAGCCCGCGACCGCCTGACCGCTAACCTGTACAAACCCCAGAACGAGAACGAGCCTTTGTACAAACTCGAAGCCGCTTTCAAGCTGAGCCTCGAGACGGAAGAACTGGAAAAGAAACTAGGCAAAGCCGTCAAAAAAGGCGAGTTGCCGGGTGAGCTTACCCGCGTGCAGTTGGTCGAGGCGGCCGCCGCCAAAGGTGTGCTGAACGAAGCCGAGATCGCGACGCTGCGCCGCATGGATGCCTTGCGCCGTGATGTGGTGATGGTCGACAGCTTTGACCCCACCAAGATCAGCGGTAACAAAGCACCCAAAGGTCGTTCCTGGAACTAAGAGGCTCTACAAACATAAAAAAGCCGCGGGCAAAAACCCCGCGGCTTTTTTTATCAGTCATAACCTCAGATTAAAGACCTTGGGCGACGCCCGTTTGTGGCTTGCTGCTACTTGCAGATGGGGTAACAAACTGGGCTGCAACCGCCGCTTGCTGTTGTTTCAAATGATCGATCACCACTTGGGGCAAAATACCCGCTGAGCCCAATACCTCTAGCGCGTCAGAGAGACGACCCGGCAATCTGATAAGCGTGCCTTGGTGTGTATTTTTCTGATCCGCTACGCCCATCAATTGCGCGGCAGCTTTTGCCGAAGGCGCGTCGATAAAACGGATGAGTGTTTCTGTCTCAGGCACAAAACGACTGCCATGCTCCTCCATAAACAAGATCATCCCTGTCATACTGGAACCTAGATCGGCATCATAATAGCGCGGGGATTCTTCTGCTTTTCCGCGAGGGTTGTGCTTGTATATTTCGTCGAGAGAGATGGATTTGATTTTAGTATCAAGTGATATACTTTTCTCTTCCTCAGCCTTCTGCTGCAGCAGATGCGCCTGAGCGGTAAAATGACTACGGTGCAAGGCCAGCACGTCCTCTTCAGACAAAACCTTATGCAGCGTCACGCCATGGCCCTGTTCTGAATTCGTCGATAATGCCCGGGCGATACGGCTTACCTGCCAAGTCGCTTCTAACGGCACCGTCACACTGAATTCATCTGTGCCATAATCTTTAATTTTTATATCGGTGAAGCCTTCTAGCGATAACAGCGCCCTCACTCGATTTTGCAGTTTATTTTGCGCCTCGATACCATTGGCTGATTTCAGTGAAAATGAAAATTCGCCGGAATGCGCATAACTTGCGATAGTAACCGACTTCACTTCACTGGACCGGGAGAAGCCTTCAAAGCAATAGGTATCAGCCTCATGTTTGTTTTCGGCCAGATAAAAGTCGCACTGCAAAGCGAACATAAAAAGTCCCCCTAAAATGGCAACCCTATATTGGCATAATCATGTTAATAAACAATTAAACACAACAATATTTGCGGCAGCACAGCAAGTAACTTATTATTAAAGACAGCATGTTACTGTCGCCAAGGCGCTTATCAGCGCGCCGTATCAGGGGGAACCACAACAAATGACCAAGCAGACCGTTACACTGACCGATAACGCCACCGGCAAACAATTCGAATTTCCCGTGTCTGAAGGCACGCTGGGGCCACGCGTCATTGATATCCGCAAACTCTATACCGAAACCGGTATGTTCACTTTCGACCCCGGCTTTACCTCGACGGCGGCCTGCGAAAGTGGCCTGACTTTTATTGATGGCGATCAAGGGGTTTTGCTGCACGGCGGTTATTCGATCAAAGAACTCGCTGAAAAAAGCGACTTCCTCGAAGTCTGCTATTTGTTGATGAACAAAGAACTGCCGACCGCCCAGCAAAAAGAAAAATTTGTCCACATGATCACCAATCACACGATGGTGCATGAACAAATGCAATTCTTTTTCCGTGGTTTCCGCCGCGATAGCCATCCGATGGCCATCATGATTGGTACCGTCGGCGCCCTCTCGGCCTTTTATCACGACAGCCTCGACATCAATGATGCCAAACAGCGTGAAATCGCCGCTTATCGCCTGATTGCCAAAGTACCGACGATTGCGGCGATGGCCTATAAATACTCGATCGGCCAGCCTTTCATGTATCCGCGTAATGACCTGAGCTTTGCCGAAAACTTCCTGTACATGACCTTTGCTGTCCCTTGCGAGCCCTATCGCATCAGCCCGATCATGGCGCGCGCAATGGATCGCATTTTGATTTTGCACGCCGACCATGAACAAAACGCCTCGACCTCGACGGTACGTCTGGCGGGTTCATCCGGGGCCAATCCGTTTGCCTGCATTGCCTCGGGCATTGCCTCGCTGTGGGGCCCAGCTCATGGCGGCGCCAATGAAGCGGTCCTCGCGATGCTGGACGAAATCGG
>JAIXUW010000021.1 GCA_027483355.1 Alphaproteobacteria bacterium | reverse complement strand
AGGGGTGCCGCTGGCTCAGTTTTCATCGCGCCATAGAGGGGATAGAAAGCATCGACCGCCTTCAATTCAACCATGGTGGCGCGGGCGTCATCGCCGCGCCTTGCCATGGCGCGCATATCCACCACACCCGATACCGGGCCTTCGGCACGCAGCAGCGCCAGTTGTTCAGGCGTCGCCGGGGTGTAATGCCGCCGCAGCGACATATCACCGCCCAGAATATAACGGCTGTCGTGGCGGAGGCTGTCAAGCATCCCCTGCGACAGCGACTGCACGGCGGCAATCGTGCCCGTCCCTAAAATTAGGCAGATCAGAAAAATGTAAAAACCACGCAACCCGCCGCGCAGTTCACGGCCCGCCAATCGCGCGGCCAGGTTCCAACCGCTGGCGCTCATGCAACGCTGCCTGTGGTGATACGGCCATCGAGAATATGCACGGCCTGATCGCATTTGGCGGCAAGTTCGGTGTCGTGGGTCACCAGAATAAGGGTGGTGCCGTGCCGGCGGGTGAGATCAAACAGCGTCGCCATGACTTTTTCACCCGTGGCGGCATCAAGGTTGCCGGTGGGTTCATCCGCCAGAATGATTTTAGGTTGCGCCACAAAGGCACGCGCCACCGCCACACGCTGTTGTTCACCGCCCGACAATTGACCGGGGTAATGGGTGAGGCGATGACCAAGCCCAACGGCGCCAAGGGCTGCTTCCGCCCGCGCAAAAGCATCGGTGGCACCGGCGAATTCGAGCGGTATGGCCACGTTTTCCAGCGCAGTCATGGTGGGGATCAGGTGGAAATTTTGAAAGACGATACCTATATGATCACGGCGAAAGGCGGCGAGTGCATCTTCGTCCATACCGCCAATATCGTGCCCGGCGACGCTGACGCGGCCGCTGGTCGGTTTTTCAAGGCCACCTAGAATCATCAGCAAGCTGGTCTTGCCCGAGCCGGACGGACCTGTAATGCTGACGGTCCGACCCGCCGGCAGGGTCAGCGAAATATCCTTGAGGATGGCGACGGGTCCGGCGTCGCTGGACAGTGTCAGGGAAAGGCGGTCTACCGCCACACCAGTTGAAGTGTTCATCATGGGTCTTTCACTTGGGCTTATGAAAAAACGAAGAAGAGACGTCAGGAGAACCATAGCATGAAAAGCGCCGCCACCCTCTTGTTGTCTGGCTTGCTGCTGGCCATGCTGGCCCTCCCTTTTACGGCCGTGGCGGGTGAAACCCTGCGCGAGAAGGCAGCCGATCCCAAAAAGCTGATGGTCTTTGGTGATAGTCTGGTCGCAGGTTACGGCATCGCCATCACCGATTCGTTTCCCGCCCAGCTGGAAAAAAAGCTGCAAGCGGACGGTCGTAACATCAAGGTCATCAATGCCGGTGTCTCGGGCGATACCACCTCGGCCGGGTTGACGCGGCTTGACTGGTCGCTCAGTCAAAAGCCCGATTACGTGATCGTGGTGCTGGGGGGCAACGATATGCTGCGCCAGATCGACCAAAAGGTCACCCGCGATAATCTCGATAAAATCATCAAGGCGCTACGCCGGCGCGATATCCCGGTCCTGCTGGCGGGGATGCGGTCTTATCGCAACCTCAGCGCCATAAGTGGCGGGGATATTGCCACTGTGTATGAGGACATTGCCAAGAGCAACGATGTCCTTCTCTACCCGTTTTTTCTGGAAGGGGTGGCGCTGGAGGCGCCGTATAACCTCGATGACGGCATCCACCCCAACCCGGCAGGGATTGCCAAAATCGTCGATAACATTTATCCCAGTGTGATGAAGTTACTCGAGCAATAAGGATACATCATGCAACACCGCCCCCTTGGCCGCAGTGATTTGAAGGTGAGTGCCTGGTGCCTTGGCACCATGACCTTTGGCGCGCAGACGCCGCCGGCTGATGCTTTTCAGCAAATGGATATGGCGCTGGATGCCGGGATCAATTTCTTTGATACGGCGGAAATGTACGCGGTACCGCCGTCGGCCGCAACGCAAGGGGCGACCGAGCGCATTATCGGCGACTGGCTGCAGGCACGGGGTCATCGTGATCGTGTCATCATTGCAACCAAAGTCACCGGCCCCGCGCCGGGTATGCCCTGGATACGCGGCGGCCAGACCGGCTTGCAGCGGCAAAAGATTATTGATGCCTGTGATGACAGCCTGAAACGTCTTCAGACCGATTACATCGACCTTTACCAAACCCATTGGCCGCAGCGCCCGGTCAACAGCTTCGGTACGCTCGATTTCCCAGCGGCTAAAGTTTCGGGCCGTGAAGGCGAGGTAATCGACGAGACGCTGGATACCATGGCAGATCTGATCCGCGCTGGTAAAATCCGCCATGTGGGTCTGTCCAATGAAACCCCCTGGGGCGTCATGCGGCACCTGCAGGCGGCCAACGACAGCCGTCCGCGTGTGGTTTCCATTCAAAATCCGTATAATCTTTTGAACCGCAGTTTCGAAGTGGGCCTGTCTGAAATCGCTCTGCAAGAGCAGGTGGGCTTGCTCGCCTATGCGCCGCTGGGGGCGGGGACGCTGACGGGTAAATACCTGGGCGGTCAGTTGCCGAAGGACTCGCGCCGTGCCAATGATCGCCGTGTGTCACGCTACGCCCGTCCGCTCGAAGAAGTCACGGTTGCAGCCTATCTCGACATCGCGCGCCGCCACGGGCTTGATCCCGTGCATATGGCGCTGGCTTTTGTCACCGGGCGGCCTTTCGTCACGTCGAATATCATTGGTGCGACCACGATTGATCAGTTGCGCCATAATTTAGCCGCGATTGATCTGACACTGTCACCTGAGATCTTGCGCGATATCGACGCGCTGCATGATCAGCACCCCAACCCTTGTCCGTAAGAGACGGCGATGCGGCGCCTTTTCACCAGTCTTGCCATTCCCGATGATGTTGCCGCTGACTTGGCGCTAATGCAGGGCGGTATTGCAGGTGCCCGCTGGACGCATCCGGCGGATTTCCACCTGACCCTGACCTTTCTGGGCGAAGTGGCCGAGGCGGCGCTTGAAGATCTCGATGCAGCGCTGGCGGACGTGCAGGCGGCGCCCTTTGATTTTACACTGGTGGGTACCGGCAGTTTCGCGCAAGGCAAATGGCCCAATGTGTTGTGGATGGGGGTTGATGCCGGTGCAGAACTGGCGCAGTTAAAAAATGCGGTGGATGCAGCGCTCCGCCCCACCGGGATCGCCTTTGAAAAACGCAACTATGCGCCGCATGTGACGATGGCGCGGCTGACCCGGGCGGAAAACAGCGATGTGGCGGGGTTTATGCAGCAGTATAATCTGTACCGTAGCCGCACCATACGGGCCGATAGCTTTTTTCTCTATGAAAGCCTTGATGGCCGGGCGCGCGGTGAGCAGAAGTATATCAAGCTTGAAGAATATCCCTTGTCAGCTTGGAACGCTTGATCAGCGGATCTCGCCGATCATCTTGTCAATCACCTGCGCCAGCGTCACCCCGGCACCCCGGGCGGAATAATGCAGCGCCATGCGGTGCTTGAGGGCGGCGGGGGCCAGCGCAAGCACATCATCCACCGACGGGGCATAGCGGCCCTCCAGCAGAGCGCGGGCGCGGCAGGCCAGCATCAGTGACTGTGCCGCGCGCGGGCCCGGCGCCCAGCTGACGTGTTTTTGCACAAGGTCGAGTTTCGATTGTTCGGGGCGGCCGGCGGCCACCAGCGTTAAAATCGCCTCGACCACGCTGTCGCCGACGGGCAGCTGGCGAATGATGTCTTGGGCTTCGAGCATATCGGCGTCAGTCAAAATCTTTTCGGCCTTAGGCGGCGCGGCGCCCGTGGTCAGCGTCACCATGCGACGTTCCTCGTCGCGCGAGGGATAGCCGATGTCGATTTGCAGCATAAAACGATCGAGCTGTGCTTCGGGCAGCGGATAGGTGCCTTCTTGCTCCAGCGGGTTTTGCGTCGCCATCACATGAAAGGGGCGCGGCAGCGCGTAAGTCTTGCCACCGACGGTGACGGCATATTCCTGCATTGCCTGCAACAGGGCCGATTGGGTGCGGGGGCTGGCGCGGTTGATTTCGTCGGCCATCAGCAACTGCGCGAATATCGGCCCCTCAACGAAAGTAAAATGCCGCTTGCCGTCTTGGTCGCCAGTTAAAATCTCGCTGCCCAGAATGTCGGCGGGCATCAGGTCGGGGGTGCATTGCACGCGCTTTTCATCAAGCCCCAGGACAATCCCCAGGGTTTCAACCAGCCGGGTTTTACCAAGGCCGGGCAGGCCCACAATCAGGAAATGCCCCCCTGCCAAAATGGTGGTCAGGCAATCGGCCACCACCGCTTCTTGCCCGATGATGACGCTGTGAATGGCCTTTTTGGCAGCGGCCAGACGCGGGGTCAGGCGCGCAATGCGCTGTTCGAGGACCGTATCGGCCAGCGGGGCGGTGGCGGGGATGGGTTTGGACATGAAAGCTCTCTATCGGTTTGGTGCAATGCACGCGGTTCATGCTATATTAAAGAAGAAACGGTAAACTCGTCATTAATCATTTCAGGGATTTGGCATTGATCGGGCATGACTGAGGCACGCATAAGACATAATGATACGACCGAGCTGCCCCGCCCGGCACCCAGCCCCGCGCTGGCGCTGGACGATCTGCCGCGCCGCATGGCGGCTTATCGCCCCGGGGCTTTGCGCGGCGATCATGTCTTGGCGGCCGACGTCACGCCGCCCGCACCCTGGCGGCAGGCCGCCGTCCTGGTGCCCTTGTTGCTGCACGAAGGTCAATTGAGCGTCGTCTTCACGCTGCGCACCAGCCATCTGCACGCCCATGCGGGGCAGGTGAGTTTCCCCGGTGGCGGGGCTGAAGCGCATGATCGTGACGCCATCGCCACGGCTTTGCGTGAATGCGAAGAAGAAATCGGCCTGGAGCCTGCGCGCGTCGCCGTCCTTGGCACGCTCGATAATTATCTGACCCGCAGCGGCTATCAGGTGACGCCGGTGGTGGGCCTGATCAATGCCGATCAGGGCGGTTATCCGGTGTGGCGGCCGGATGATTTCGAGGTTGCCGATATTTTTGCGGTGCCGCTGGCGCATATTCTGACGCCCGGCGTTTTGCGCCAGGAGACCATCAGCCGCGAAGGCCTGACGCGGCCCTGCTATGTCTGCACCTGGCAGGACTATCACATCTGGGGGGCGACGGCGGGTATGCTGCGCAATCTCATCGAAGTGGTGGCGCCATGAATAACCCCACCGCCACCCCTGCCGACGAGCTGACCCCCAAAGGCAAACTGCGTTTGCAAACCTGGATGCTGACCCCGGAAACGGTGCGCCTGTTCGATGCGCTGACCCCGGTCGATCGCACCTTGGCGCCGCGCTTTGTCGGTGGCTGCGTGCGCGATGCCTTGGCCAACCGGCCGGTGGTCGATATCGATATCGCCACACCCTTGAAACCCGAACAGGTAATCGAGCTTTTGACCGCCGCTGATATTGACGTTCTCCCCACCGGTATCAAGCATGGCACGGTGACGGCTCTGGTCGAGGGCCGCCCTTATGAGGTCACCACGCTCCGCGTCGATGTGATGACCTTTGGCCGCCATGCCGAGGTCAAATTCACCGATGACTGGAAGACCGATGCGGCCCGGCGCGACTTCACCATCAACGCGATGTCGTGTGATATGGACGGCAATATCTATGATTATTTCGGCGGTATGGAGGATCTGCGCGCGGGCATGATCCGCTTTGTCGGTGATGCGCAGCGGCGCATCCACGAAGATGTCTTGCGCATTCTGCGCTATTTCCGTTTCCTCGCCCATTTCGGCCGCGGTCGTCCCGACAGTGCGGCCGTGCAGGCCTGCCAGAACGCTGCCCACGAACTGCCCAAGTTATCGGGCGAGCGGGTGCGCAGCGAAGTGCTGCGCCTGTTGGAGGCCCAAGACTGCGCCACCATCTGGCGGCTGATGCTGCAAGGCGGCGTGGTTACCCATATCCTGCCCGAGGCCACCGACTGGCGATCGCTGCAGCGTCTGACCGAGCTTGAAGATCGTTTTGAAGTCCCGGCTTTTGCGCTCCGTCGTTTGGCGGCGCTTTTGGTGGTGACGACCGAAGGCCTGAAGCACGCAGTACAGGGTTTGCGCTTATCCGGGCAGCAGGGCACACAAGTCTTTGCGATGGTCAAATATTCCAGCCTGCTTGGCGCACAAACCACGGCGGTCGATATGCACCGCATCGTCTATCATCATGGCAATGACATGGCGTTGAGTCTGCTGTTGCTGGCGGCCGCCCGGCTCGGCGATATCCCGCCCTCCGCTCTTTACGAGGCGGCGGTCAGTTACCGCCCGCCTGTGTTTCCGTTGACCGGGCAGGATGTGATGAACCTGGGCGTTTCCAGCGGCCCGGATGTCGGCCATCTGCTGGCGAATGTCGAGGATTGGTGGCTCTCCCAAGACCTGCGTCCGGGCCGGGATGCCTGCCTGGAAAAACTGCGCGAAGCCTACGCGCAGTCGAAAGCATGGTGATCTTTTTTTGGGGTGACGTTCGTTATCAACGAATCGTCCCCTATCTCCACGTCACCTCGGGCGGCAGCGACATTAAAATGGCGTCGGTGTTGCCGCCGGTTTTGAGGCCAAAGGTGGTGCCGCGGTCATACAATAAATTGAATTCGACATAGCGTCCGCGCCGTTGCAATTGATGGGCGCGGTCCTCGGCGGTCCAGGGTTCGTGCATATGGCGACGGACCAGTTGCGGATAGATATCCAAAAACGTCTCGCCGACATCGCGGGTAAAGGCGAAATCACGCGTCCAGTCGTTCTCTAGATAATCATAGAAAATACCGCCAATACCGCGCGGTTCATTCCGATGCGGCAAAAAGAAATAATCATCCGCCCATTTTTTGAATTTGGGGTGATAGGCGGGATCGTGCCGATCGCAGCAGGCTTTGAGGGCTGCGTGAAAATCACGCGTGTCTTCAACATTTTCGCGCATGGGCGTCAGATCCGCCCCGCCGCCAAACCAGCTTTTTGACGTCACCAGATAGCGCGTGTTCATGTGTACCGCCGGCACCTTGGGTGAGCGCATATGTGCCACCAGTGAAATGCCAGCAGCAAAAAATTTCCCCTCCGCCTCGACGCCGCCCGGTATCTGCTGGCGAAACTCGGGTGTGAAGACGCCGTAGACGCGCGAGATATTGACGCCGACCTTCTCGAACACGCGGCCTTTCATGACGCTCATGACGCCGCCGCCTTGCAAGGCGGGGGCGCCCGGCGGCAATTGATCGAGCGGTGGTTTTTGCCAGGGGGTGCGTTCAAATCGCCCGGCCGGCAGATCGGCATGCGGGCCGCTGCTCAGGTCATCTTCGAGTTTTTCAAAGGCGTCACAAATACGGTCGCGCAAATCGCCAAACCATTGCGCGGCCTGATCCTGGCGGTTTTCGTCTTCGCTGGCCCAGCGGGGCATGGTGGCGGATTGTGTCATGGCCCGACCTTACGCGGGTCGGTTGAGTCGGGGCAAGCCGCCGTCGGAAAGCCTCCGGTCTGGCGCAGCGCCTCGCCCAGGACCATGGCCCCGGCCACGGCGATATTGAGCGAGCGGGTGTGGGGCAGCAGCGGGATACGCAGCCGGGCGTCTACGGTCGCGTGGACCTCGGCGGGCAGCCCCTGGCTTTCGCGGCCCAAGAGCAAGATATCATCGGCGCGAAATTCAAAATCGGTATAGATATCAGCGGCATGAGTGGAAAGCGCGAGAAGCCGCCGCCCGGCTGTTGCCGCCCGAAATGCCGCCCAGTCGGCGTGGCGCTGCCAATCCAAATGATCGAGATAGTCCATGCCTGCGCGTTGCAGGTTTTTGTCGCTGAGAATAAAGCCGCAAGGTTCAATCACATCCATCGCCACCCCCAGACAGGCACACAGACGCATGAGCGTGCCGGTATTTTGCGGAATATCGGGTTGATAGAGGGCAAGTCGCAAAGGTGGCCCAGATGAAACAGGTAATAAATTCACCATAATCCGGTTTTATCTCGTTGAAAGGGTGGAAAAAAAGATTATATGTACGGGCAAGAGGGCTTTTGCAGCCCGCCCCCTTGCGCTATGATCAACCGTCTTTCGCGCCGGGACCGGCAGCGCCACTTATCTAATGTGGCCCCTGCCGGACTGCAAGCGGTACTTCACCGCCGCAGTGCCCGGGTTCGCGGCCCCGCTTTTAAGGAATAACACGTCCATGGACAGCTCTCATTCACCGTCACATCCGCCCTATGACCGGGAAAAATCGCGCCGCGACTTTCTGGTGCTGACCGCCGCCGCCATGGGTGCGGTGGCCGCCGGCAGCGCGGTCTGGCCCCTCGTCGATCAGATGAACCCCGCTGCCGACACTTTGGCGCTGGCCACCACCGAGGTCGATGTCGGCACCCTGCAGGACGGTCAGACGCTGACCGCCATCTGGCGCGGCAAGCCGGTTTTTATCCACCGTCGCTCACCGGCGGATCTCGCCGCCATTCGCGGCGAAGAATGGCAATCCCTGCGCGATCCGCAATCGGACGAGGCGCGCGTGCAAAAAGGTCACGACGCTTTTCTGGTGCTGATCGGCGTCTGTACACACCTGGGCTGCATTCCGATGGGATCAAAAGTTGGTCAGCCCAAGGGCGACTATAACGGCTTTTTCTGCCCGTGCCACGGTTCGCACTACGACGCCTCGGGGCGTATCCGCAAGGGCCCAGCACCCAAGAATATGGACGTGCCCCCCTACAGCTTTTTGTCCGAGACCCTCATCCGTATCGGCTAACCCCCTCTCTTACCGCCTCTTCAGGATCGCTTCGCCATGGCCCCCCATCTGCATACTTCCGACTTCAAAAACCCCGTCGTCCGCTGGATCGACGAACGTCTTGGCGTCTTTACGATGCTCAAAAAAGAATACGGCATTTTCCCGATGCCCAAGAACGCCAATTACCTGTGGTCGTTCGGTGGTATTGCGCTGACCATGCTGATGATCATGATCGTCACCGGCATCGTCCTGGCGATGAGCTATAACCCGCACGTCGACGGCGCCTTTAATTCGGTTGAACGTATCGCCCGCGACGTCAATTACGGCTGGCTGCTGCGCTATGTGCATATGAACGGTGCGTCGTTCTTCTTTATCGCGGTCTATATCCACATTTGCCGCGGGATGTTCTTTGGTTCCTACCATCGTCCGCGCGAATTGCTGTGGATCGTCGGCGTGATGATCTTCCTGCTGATGATGGCCACCGCCTTCATGGGCTATTCGCTGCCCTGGTCGCAGATGTCGGGCTGGGGGGTGACGGTCATTACCTCGCTGTTCTCGGCCTTCCCGCTGATTGGCGATGGTCTGGTCACTTGGCTCTGGGGCGGTTTCTCGGTCGATAACCCGACGCTCAACCGTTTCTTTGCGCTGCACTTCCTGATGCCTTTCGTCATTCTGGGCGTCGTCTTCATCCACGTCTGGGCACTGCACCTGACCGGGTCGAATAACCCGACCGGGATCGAGCCCAAGACGGAAAAAGACACCCTGCCGTTCCATCCCTATTTCACCAGCAAGGACAGCCTGGCTTTGGTCGTCTTCATGACCCTGTTCATGGCGGTGGTCTTCTTCGCACCCCTGGCACTCACCCACGCCGACCACTTCAAGCCGTTTGACGCGCTGGTGACCCCGTCGCATATCGTGCCGGAATGGTATTTCCTTCCCTTCTACGCGATCTTGCGCGCCTTCACCGTTGATATCGCCATTCCCTTTACCGGCATCGTCTTGTTGCCGGCGAAACTGCAGGGGGTGCTGGCAATGTTTGGTGCCATTATCTTGTGGTTGTTCTTGCCCTGGCTGGACGGTTCAAAAGTGAAATCGGCACTCTATCGCCCGCTGCACCGCCTGTGTCTGATCGGTCTGCTTATCTCATTCATCGCCTTGGGCTATGCTGGTGCGAAGCCAGCCGAAGGTCTGCCGGTGGTGATCGGTCAGATCGCCACCTTCTATTATTTCCTCCACTTCCTGGTGTTGTTGCCGGTGTTGTCGCGCCGTGAAACGCCGAAAGCGTTGCCCGAGTCGATCAGCGCTGCCGTCGCTAAAAAAGCCTAAAACCTTTT
>JAIXUW010000288.1 GCA_027483355.1 Alphaproteobacteria bacterium | reverse complement strand
GAAAAAAAAAAAAAAAAAAAAGTAGTTGGGCTTGACTTCCAGGAACAGTTTGGTCGTGGAATTCGGGTGGATATACTGCAAATAGGGTCCCATATTGAATGTAAAAGAGCTGAAATAGCAGTCCCCTGTTGAGTAATAGTTAGGATACTGCTCCACTGTGGAGAGGGGCAACACTGTGCGCAGATTGGAGGACCAGTCCCAGCCATAGGTGTTTCCATTAAACGAGAACGTAGTGGAATAGGGGATGCTGCTTGTGAAGGTGGCATAGCCGGCGCTGGTCGAGTTCGTGCTGTAGACATAGGGGCGCCAGGCGCGCGTTTCTGCAGAAAGATCCGCATAGCCGCGCGCGCTATAGGAGCTAATCGAGATAAAAATGGCCCGCAGATCTGTAACTGTGCTGAGAAGCACGTCGCCGACGCCGATGAACTTAATCGATGACTGCGTCGTGGAGATGGTGAGTGTCTCAGGGCTGGGCACGACACTGGCAGCGAGACGGCTCACCGTCGGCACAGGATTCAGTGCGACCTGAACAGGCGGCGCATCATTACTGAAGAGCATCGCCTTTTGGTCCGGTGTCGCATAGAGTGTCATAAGACCCTGTACACCGATTGTGCTGAAGGTAAGGACGTTGCCGATTTGCGCAGCATCGAGTGTTGAACCTGCGGGGTCCTTGAACACAGTAAACGGCACGGGATAGATACTGGAAATGGAGTTCCAGTAGCCGGCACCGATACCATCTGAAATCAGAATGTGGTCCTGAGGAATGAGCGCGTTAAAGGGTGTGCGGACATTTATCTGTCGGAGGGTAATGATATCCGTATCATAGGACTTCTTGCTACTGGCCATGGGTAGCGCTCCTTCTACCTGAGGGTATTAAAAGCTCAGATTCTGGACGGACAGAAAATAGGAGTTTGTAGAGCCGTAAAAGGCTGTCACATTGGAGTCGCGGAATCCGACATTCAGCCCAAACGATAGACCGCCAGGCAACTGATGTGCTAGCACGTAGGGGTTCGCATAGTTACCCGCAATAGTGCTACCCTGTAGATTCAGTTTGATGGGCTGCTGGAAGGAATTGGAGAATCCGGCGGTGGCGGAGCCACACACGATGCGACTGTCGCTGAAGCTTGAAAGGAGTGTAGGGCCATACTGTACGAAGGTCGAAATGGGTTGGAGCTTGGTTTGCAGAGCACCGGCGGTGAGAGGGTCAAACATGAATGTGGGATAGACCTCGACCGTAATACGCGAGCTGCTCACGATGAGGCTGGAGAATCTGTCCAGCTGTAGGCTGGCAGTGGAGAAATACAGATTCGAGTTGCCGGTTGCGAGTCCCTGAAAGCTGCCCTGTGTGCCGGCATAGTTAAGCGTGCTATTCACGAAGGAACTGAGAAAGGTAATGGCGCCCACGCTGCTGAGAAACACCTGTGAATTTGTGATAGTGACATTGCCGGTCCGGTCGACGAATACATTCTGTTTTGCTGCCTGGATTCCGGCGCTCGTGCTGAGGAGAGTAGCCGTGCTCACGTAGCCGTAGCGGGAGAGCGTGCTAATAAGACCATTCGTTGTGCTTGGGAGGTCACTGCCATACACAAAGCCGAAGTTGGGCGCATTTACAGGTGTAATATAGTTGTTCGCAACGAGATAGTTGGAAGACAGCGTGCTGAAATTCAAATACGGGGGGTCTGTGCTTCCTGCGACAACGAGGCCGAGGCTGCCGCCTGCGGAGGCCGGATAAATGAGTCCCTGCACTGTGGAAAACAGTGTGGCAGTGCTCGCATATCCAGCTGAGCCGAGACCAAGGAATGTGCTTGTGAGCGTCGGCGAACTCACATATCCGGTGGCACCAAGGCCACGCGTGGTGCTGACAATCTGGCCCGTAACCGTGGCGACTGTGCTCTGAAGAGAGAGCGTGCTCACGTAGCGACTAGAGCCAAGGCCAACCACAGTGGACTGAATATTTGACATGAATGAGAGGGTCCCATTTAGAAACGGTGTCATAGAGCTCACAAGATTACCGGTGCTGATATACCGGGAGCTGTCCTGTATCCAGCGTGTGGTGCTCTGGAGTTGGTCCCCTGTAATGCCACCCGGTATACCCCCAGTTCCTATCATCGTGGAGAGAGTGGAGTAGGAGGTTGCCACAATCGTCGAAAAGGTGGATGTGTCATTCGAGATCTGGCGAATGGTGGAAGGCAGATATCCGAGGGGAGCACCATCCGTAGCCGACTGGGAGCTAATAGTCTGAAAAACACTCTGCCACCGGCGGAGACCCTGGCCATCCGCCACTTGCATTGTATTTGTAGAATACGGCAGCGCAGTAGCCGGATTGATACTGTAGGTGAGCTGAAATATCTCATTGTCCAGCTGATTTCCCCGACTCATGACTGATCCTTGCGGGTTCTATCTTGCCCCCGTATTCTTCTCCCGATGAAGAAGTCGCACGGACCTTTAGAATGCCAACGGGCGGTGGTCTCCTTCAACTCGTGGCACAGGGCAAACAGGACCTCTATCTCACCGGAAATCCCCAAATTACATGGTTCAAAATGGTGTATCGCCGCTACACGAACTTTGCGATGGAAGCCCAGTCCATTTATTTCGACGGAGACCCGGACTTTGGGAAGCGCCTCACAGCGAAGATTCCGCGGCGCGGAGACCTGCTCGGCCCTATGATTTTGGAGGTCGTGCTGCCAGCCGTAACACTCACGGATGGAACCACAGCAACATATGTGCAGTCTATTGGTCACGCCTTGCTCGAGGAGCTCGTGCTCGAAATCGGTGAGCAGGAGATTGACCGCCAAACAGGTGAGTGGATGCAGATGTGGTCACAAGTCTCCATCCCCCCTGGCCTCCGTGATGGCTTCAAAGAGATGGTGGGAGATGTGGAGGGTGGTCAGAATCTTCCTGCCATCTCTCAGCCAACGTGCTCCACGGGCACAACACAGTATGGCGCACTAAAGCTCTATATTCCTCTTCAGTTCTGGTTTAATAAGAATCCGGGTCTCTATCTGCCGCTACTGGCGATGCAGTATCACGAGGTCCGGCTGAATGTGAAGCTGCGAGCGCTGAACCAGCTGGTGGAGGGAAATCTAAATCTGGCATGTGGAGCTGCACAGGTGAATCCAACAAAGATAGTGGATATCCGGCTGTATGGTGACTATGTGTTCCTCGATACCGAGGAGCGCCGACGGTTCGTGGCGAACACGCATGAGTATTTGATTGAGCAGATCCAATATACTCCCGAGATCTCACTGGATGCGAATGTAAATATCCATAATATCCGTCTAGAGTTCAATCATCCGCTCCGCGAGATTTTCTGGCGTATTCAGCGTGACAAGATGAAGACACTGCATCAGTGGTTCAATTATGGCTCTGTGGCAGAGACAAGTTCTGTGCCTGCAAATAATGAACAGGGACGTTCACAACACATGTTAGAATCTGCGCTCATTCAGGTAGACGGATTTGACCGGTTCGAAGTGCGCGATGCGGGATATTTTAGCATGGTACAGCCATTCCAGTATCATACACAGATTCCCCTAAAAAAGTTTTTCTACATGTATAGTTTCTGCCTCCGGCCAGAAGAAATGCAGCCTAGCGGTTCCCTCAATGCCAGTCGTATTGACAATTTAGTGATGCAAATCTATCTGCGACCAGACACATCACTACCCCT
>JAIXUW010000110.1 GCA_027483355.1 Alphaproteobacteria bacterium | reverse complement strand
TCTGGATGCGGCAAATGCACGCGGGTGCCGTCGCCGGGGGCAGGGTTGCTATCCAGCGTCACGCGCTGCCCACGGACGATATCAACACCACCATCCTTGAAAACACCCAGACGCAGTTTCGGCCCCTGCAGATCAGCAAAAACGCCGATGGGCTTGCCGCAGTCTTTTTCCATCGCGCGGATATGCCGCAAGCGCTGGGCATGGTCTTCATGATTGCCGTGACTGAAATTCAAACGAAATACATCGGCCCCGGCATCATACAGGGCGCGAATGGTTTCGGGCGTCGAAGAGGCCGGCCCCAGTGTGGCGACGATTTTGGTTTTACGCGCACGCGGGCTGCAGGCGATGGCGGTCATGGGCAGCATTCCTTATTTTGAAGAGACAGTCTTGATTCTTACCTTTTTGCGCCAGCAATCGCGAGGTGAAAACGCATTTATTCATTGAAAATATTTGATAATTTAAGAAAACTCTTGCATTATGAAAATACAAAGATTAGTATCTAGGCATCTTCGTGCATTAAAACTTGGAAAGTATGGTCATGAAATTATCCCGCCCCTTATTGACCGGATGTGCCGCCCTCACCGCCGCTTTTGCCTTGAAGGCCTGCAACGCCCCCACGCAAGCGCCCGCCGCTGCCGATGAGGGCTATGCGGCAACCGGCAAACATTGTGTGGACGAAGACAACTGTATCTTGTCCTTGCGCAGCACCAGCCAGCCCGATACGACCATCCTTGTGCTTGACGGTTTTCGATCGGCGGGCATCGCCGCGCTGAATACCGCAAGCGCGACCCCGGGAGCTTTCACCGTCCTGCGCCGCTACGCGGTTGATTCCAACAACACCGTTTATGAATTCACGCCCGCCGAGGACAGTCAGACGGTGTGTACATTGCTTGATGGCTATAGATCAGGATCGCTCACCTGCAGCCCCCGTAACGTCCCAGCCCCAGGAAGGTAATCACTATGTCGCGCCCTATTTCCTATGTGTCTGTATTCGCCGCCGCCACCCTCGCTGGCCTATTGGGCGGCACCGCCCATGTTTTTAGCACGTCAGCATCAACCGGACCTTTCGCCGCACCCGAAGACGAACCCCTGATCCCGGCGGAGGCAAAAATTCTGGGCTATAACTGCTTGGAAAAAGACCCGCGGGAGGGCCAGGCCACGTGCGTAACCGAATACACCACCACCGCCGATCCAGCGACGATTCATTTGGTTTGGGATGGGGCGGGCGCGGCGCTGTCTTATTCCCGGAGTGTGGTGGAGGTGCTGCCCACCACCATCGCCGCAGATGGACGCATCCCCGGTGCTTTCCGTCAAACCTTTCACGCCGCACGCGGGCCTGCCACCGCGGATAGTGCTTTTGCCCGCTTTACCCCGGCCAGTGACCAAAACACCACCTGTGAACTGGCCGGCGATATGACCCGCCGCGGCACCCTGCTGATCTGCCATAAAAACACGCCCGGCGCTTAAAATAAAATATATCAATAGATTAGCAGCAATATCGACACACCCGCGGGGTAAACCTGGCGGGCTTTTCGTAATATTATTTCATTAAAGTAATCACATAATAATGATTATTGCGTTATGTTAAGGTTGGGTGTATACTAAGTTCAATCTCACTCTCTGCCGAGAAAGCTTTTTGTCATGTCGAAAAAACGCTCAGGATTAGCCGCCATGGCCGCTGCAATCGGCGCGGCATTCACGCTGGCGGCCTGTGATCTGATCGATAAAAGCGAGGCACCAGCGCCCACGCCTGCCGTGGCCCCCGCGGCATCCCCGCTGCAACTCCTGCTGTTTGCAAGACATGAAGGCTGTGCGCCCAGCGCCGCCACCACCCCTGTGGTACAGTCCTACGCAGCCCAACACCCTAGCCGTTTACAACTGCGCGTCGTCTACCTCGAAGACTCACCCGAAATGTTCGAGCGCTATGGCGTGCGCGATACGCCGACAATGGTCTTCTTGCGCTCGGATAAAAATCTGGAAGTGGTCCAGACAACGCCCGGGGCTGCAGTTGATCACGCCTATCTTGAAACCATCATCCGCAAGGCAGAAGCGAATGCGGCTGCCCCTTCGCCTGTCGCCGCGCTGCTGCAAAGTGCCGCACCCGCTGCAACATCTTCTCCACCCGGCGCCGCTGCTCCCTGATATTTACCCCTGTTTGATAAAGGCTTTTTCCGTGAAGAATTCATGTCGCCGCCTGATCCTTGCCACTGCTGCTTTTTCAGCCATCGCCAGCGCTGCACCCGCGCAAGACCCGGCACCAATAACACCCGCTACCAGCACCGCGCCGGGCACCTACGGTATCAATATTCCGCCGCAAAATTTCTCCGCGCCATCGGCGCGGCCCACAACAGATTGGTCTCGCCCTATTGATAACATCACGCCGATTGCGCCCGCCCGCCCGCGCGAGATTGAACAAAGCGCCATCAATATTGGCCCGATCAGTGTACGCGAGTCGGGCAGCGATCGCCGCCGCGCTGGCTGCCGCTGGACCGTGCGCGACGAAAGCCTGCAACGCCGCTGCCGTTTTTAAACGCGCCGAGGGCGGGAAAACCGCAACGGACTCGCTTTTTCGCCCAAGATTCCCATATCAATAAGCGTAAATTGTGCCCATACGACCTATAGCTTGTTGATGCTGCCCGGCATACAACCTATGGGGGGTATGGCGTAAAAAATTTTGCGTGTCGTTCTCTTGCCCAATCTTCGGCATGGGCAGGGGTCAAGCGGAAATTAGGGTGGCCATGAAAATATTTTCAGCGTGGTTTTGTAGACACAGCCCCAAGATGTGGTATCCTCAAATTCGGCTTGTTACTATCCCTTGTGGGTATGACAACCGCTTCCGTGAAGGCTCTTTGGGGGGTCGCAGCGGAAAAATCACCATAATAAAAAAAGAACATCCGGCGACAGACCGGGCTTTGAGGGCGCGAACCCGTTTTGCGCCAACAGGGTTTCTGTTCGTCAAAAAAAGTGCCGGAGCACGAAGCAGATGAAGTTTACAGGGGAGGCACCATCCATGTTCGACGTCGCACAGGTTGCGAAGGGCGCAACCGTTCAAATTGACCGCTCACGCGATGCATTATTGACAGAATTCGGTAAGGCGACGCTGCTCGACCGCTACCTGATGCCGGGCGAGTCTTTTCAGGATCTGTTTGCGCGCGTCGCCATGTATTTCTCGGATGACTCCGCCCACGCCCAGCGCCTTTATGATTATATCTCTAAATTATGGTTTATGCCGGCGACCCCCGTGCTGTCAAACGGCGGTACCGAACGCGGCCTGCCGATCTCCTGCTTTTTGAACGAGTCCGACGATAGCCTGCAGGGCATCGTTGATTTGTGGAATGAAAACGTCTGGCTGGCGTCGCGCGGCGGTGGCATTGGCTCTTACTGGGGCAACCTACGCTCGATCGGCGAGAAAGTCGGCCGCAACGGCAAGACCTCAGGCATCATCCCCTTCATCCGCGTCATGGACTCGCTCACCCTCGCCATCAGCCAGGGCTCGCTTCGTCGTGGTTCGGCTGCTTGCTATCTGCCGGTCTGGCACCCCGAGATTGAAGAATTCGTTGAAATGCGTCGTCCCACTGGCGGTGACCCCAACCGCAAAGCGCTCAACCTGCACCATGGCATTCTGATCAACGACGCCTTTATGCGCGCGGTTGAAGCTGACGAAGAATGGGCGTTGTTGTCGCCGCATGATAACTCGGTGCAAGAACGCGTCTCGGCCCGCAACCTCTGGATCCGTATCCTCACCGCCCGTATCGAAACCGGCGAGCCCTACATCTTGTTTATCGACCACGTCAACCGCGCCATTCCCGAACACCACAAGCTGGCCGGCCTTAATGTGAAAATGTCGAACCTGTGTTCGGAAATCACCTTGCCGACGGGTAAAGATCACCACGGCCAGGAACGTACAGCGGTGTGCTGCCTGTCGTCGGTCAACCTGGAAACCTATGACGAATGGGAAAACCAACCCGGCTTCGTCGAAGACATCATGCGTTTCCTCGACAACGTCCTCGAAGATTTCATTCGTCGCGCACCTGACAGCATGATGCGCGCGAAATATGCCGCCATGCGTGAACGCTCAGTTGGTCTCGGCGTCATGGGCTTCCATTCGTTCCTGCAATCGAAAAACATCCCGCTGGAAAGCGTGATGGCCAAGGTCTGGAATAAGCGCATCTTCAAGCAGATCAAGGAGGGCGCTGACGCTGCCTCGATCAAGCTTGCCCACGAGCGCGGCCCCTGCCCCGACGCCAAGGAATACGGCATCATGGAGCGTTTCTCGAACAAGATCGCGATTGCGCCAACCGCGTCGATCTCGATCATCACCGGCGGTGCCAGCCCCGGCATCGAGCCCAACACCGCCAATGCCTATACTCACAAAACCCTGTCGGGTTCGTTCTTCGTGCGCAACAAGTACCTTGAAAAAGTGCTCGAAGAAAAAGGCCGCAACGACGAAGAGACCTGGTC
>JAIXUW010000043.1 GCA_027483355.1 Alphaproteobacteria bacterium | reverse complement strand
GTTTCCGTCATAGGTCCGTTCCCTTGTAAATGCGGCGGTAACGCCGGCCCAAACTGGTTAGAATTTCATAGCCGATGGTGCCGGCCATTTCGGCCACCGTATCCACCAGCTGATGCGGGCCGATCACCTCGACCCAATCGCCGGTCACGGGCAGCTGCGGCAGATGGCTGACATCCGCCACCACGCTGTCCATCGAGACGCGGCCCACCAAAGGACAGACAACGCCGCCGATCACCACGGCACCCCGCCCCGACAGGCTGCGCAGGAATCCGTCCGCATAGCCAAGCGACAGCGTCGCGTATGTTTTTATAGCATTATTTTGCGCGGGCGGAACCGTATAGCTGGCCCCATAGCCGACTGTTTCGCCGGCCGCAATCTGGCGCAGCTGGACAATCCGGGCCTTGAGTTCAACCACCCCTTGCATCGGGTTCGGCCCCTCGGCCGGGTTAATGCCATAAAGCGCGCAACCAGGCCGCACCATGTCATAATGATAGTCGCCACCCAGCAAAATACCCGCCGAATTAGCCAGGCTTAGGCGCACCGGGCGCTTCAGGAGCCGCGCCGCCGTATTGAGACGATCACGCTGCAGGGCATTTAAGGGATGTGCGGGCGCATCGGCGCAAGCCAGATGGCTCATCACATAGCGCAGATCAATTTTCGCCAATAGGTCGGCAAGGTCAGGCGCCGCTAAATCATCCAGGGACAAACCCAGACGATTCATACCGGTGTCGATGTGCAAGATAGCCGCGGCACCGGGCACCATGCCCGCCCAATAGCGCAGATCCTCAAGACTATTCAGAACGGGAATAAAACCGGCCGCCACCATGTCTTGTGCGGCCATGACCCAGGGGCCATTGAGCAGATAAATCCGAGCCCGATCGGCTGTGGCCATGGTGGCCGCATCGACCAGCGTCGGCGTGATCTCGGCCGCCTCGGTCGCATGGGCCACAAAGAAATGGCGACAACCCTGATTGTAGAGCTTGCGCGACACGCGGGTGGCACCCAGGCCATAGGCATCGGCTTTGACGACAGCGGCGCAATCGGCACCCGCCTGCAAACGACTTTTCAGCGCTAGCCAATTGCGCGCAACGGCATCGAGGTCGATGACCAGTTCGGACAATGAACCGTCGTAAGGAGTCATCGCTTACTCGTAATTCTCGACGGTGTAGTTTTGCAAATTCGAGAAGCGGGTGAATTCGCCATCGAAGAACAGTTTCACCGTACCCGTAGGACCGTGACGCTGTTTCGAGATGATGCACTCGGCCACGTTATGCGCCTGCTCCATCCGCTTCAGCCAGTCGTCATGGCGCTGGGCGAATTTATCGGGCGATTCTTCGGGGCGCTGGGCCGGCGCGTCTTTCTCCAGATAATATTGCTCGCGGTAAACGAACATGACGATATCGGCGTCCTGCTCGATCGAGCCTGATTCACGCAAATCCGACAGCATCGGGCGTTTGTTATCGCGGCTTTCAACCGCACGGGAGAGCTGCGACAGGGCCAGAACCGGCACATCGAGTTCCTTGGCCAGCGCCTTCAGCCCCCGGGTGATTTCCGAGATTTCAAGGACGCGGTTTTCGGCAGCCGCCCCCCGGCCCGAGCCTTGGATCAACTGCAAATAGTCAATGACGATCAGGCCCAGATTGTGCTGGCGCTTCAGCCGCCGGGCGCGGGTGCGGATGGCGCCCAGAGTGAGGGCCGCCGAGTCATCGATGAACAAAGGCACTGAGCCTAGCTTTTGGCTCGCTTCAACGAATTTGATAAAGTCGGTGTCTTTGACTTCACCCCGGCGGATTTTATCGGAGGCAACCGACGTAAGATCCGCCAGAATACGCGCCGAGAGCTGTTCGGACGACATCTCGAGCGAGAAGATGACGGCAACCGCCCCTTCTTTGCCATTGGTCTCGAGATAGGCACGGGCGGCATTAAAGGCCATGTTGGTGGCCAGCGCCGATTTACCCATGGCAGGACGGCCCGCCAGAATCAGCAAGTCCGAGCGCTGCAAGCCACCCATTTTCTTGTCGAGATCGACGAGGCCGGTGGTCACCCCGGTGATCTGGCCTTCACGCTGATAGGCGACTTCGGCCTGTTGAATGGCTTTGGCCAGCGACGAGCCAAATGTTACAGGACCCGAGCGATAATCGCCAGCAGTAGCCAGATCGAACAAACGCTTTTCCGCTTGTTCGATTTGCTGGCTGGCGTTGATATCAATGTTGTGATCAAAGGCGTCGTTGACAGTATCTTCGCCCAGCGCAATCAGGGCACGGCGCAGGTGCATCTCGTAAATGGTGCGACCGTAATCTTCGACGTTGACGACCGACACCACGTGCGATGCGAGATCGGTCAGGTATTGCCCGCCGCCTACCTGGGATAGATCGTTTTCTTTGTCAAAGTATTGACGCAACGTGATGGGGCTGGCGTCCTGGCCGCGTTCTACGAATTTGGCAATAGCATCAAAAATCTTGCCGTGGACGGCGGTATAAAAATGCTCGGCCCGCAGGTATTCGGAGACTTTTTCAAGCGCACGGTTGTTGACCAGCAGGGCACCCAGCAGTGCCTGTTCTACCTCGGTGTTATGCGGCATGACGCGGTATTCGGCACCGCGATCCTGGGCAGAACTCAGCGGAAAAGCGGAAACGGCATCGGCGGTCATGGGCAGCCATCCTACAATGTCGGTTCAAAGTGGTTGTTATGAGTGGGAGGCTTTCCGGCATTTGCCAGAGAAGCCTCCCATCATAAACATCAGATCAGAGACTGCTTATATTAGGCAGCTTCTTCATCAGCATTGGCAGCAGCGGCGGCCGCTTCGCCTTCAGCCTCAGCCGCTTTGGCAGCTTTAGCATCAGCGCGGGCTTGGGCTTCGGCCATTTCAGCCGCACGCTCTTCGGCGGCGTTCTTGACGATCAAAGCCTCGCCACGTTCTTCTTGCAGCTTGGCTTCTTCAACCGAGCGGGCAATGTTGAGAGTGACTTCGATGACGACTTCAGGGTGAAGCGCTACTTTAATCGGGAAGAGGCCCAGCATTTTATAAGCGCGGTCCATGCGGACCTGCTCTTTGCTGACCTTGACGCCTTTATCCGAAATCGCGTCAGCGATATCGCGGGCGGTGACCGAACCGTAGAGCTGACCGGCTTCAGACGCCTGGCGGATAACGGCAACCTTGAGGCCATCGGCCTTCTTGGCAACCTTTTCAGCCTCGTCGCGGCGCTGGATGTTTTCAGCTTCCAGCACTTTTTTCTGGCCATCAAAGTAACGGACGTTTTCTGATGTCGCGCGCAGAGCTTTCTGGCGCGGCAGCAGGAAGTTGCGTGCATAGCCGGCTTTTACGGTGACAACGTCACCCATCTGGCCGAGGCTTTCAACGCGTTCTAACAAAATGACTTGCATGAGTTCCTATCTCCTTAGCTTGCAACGTAGGGCATCAGAGCCAGGAAGCGCGCACGCTTGATTTCGCGGGCCAGCTTGCGCTGGGCCTTTTGCGAAACCGCGGTGATACGCGACGGGACCATTTTGCCGCGCTCGGACACATAACGACCAAGCAGCTTGGGGTCTTTGTAATCAATCGCCGGGGCGTTCTTGCCAGAGAACGGGCAAGACTTGCGGCGCTTGAAGAACGGACGACGGGCAGCACCACCAGCGCCAGCACCACCGGTACGGGGGCCGCGGTCGCCTGCGGGTTTTCTTTCTGCGAATTCAGACATTATTCAGCTCCTTCTGCGCTATCGGTATTGGCGGCTTCAGCGCGCGGGGCACGGGGGCCACGGCTGCTGGAGAAACGGTCACGATCACCGCGGGGGCGATCGCCACCACGCTCATCATCACCGTCTTCGCTTTGACGCAGGATGGCCGAGGGGCCTTCCGGCAACTTTTCGATGCGCACGGTCTGGTAACGCAAAACGTCTTCGTTCAGACGAATGTTGCGCTCCATTTCGGTCATCGCCGCGGGCGGCGCGTCGAAATGCATCAGGGTGTAGTGACCCTTTTTGTTTTTCTTGATTTTATAGGCAAGGTTGCGAAGACCCCAGCTTTCGGTGCGCTTGGTCTCGCCGCCATTGTCATTGACGATTTTCGCGAACGACTTGGCGTAGTCCTCGACTTGCTTGGCAGTCACGTCCTGCCGTGCAATGAACACGGTTTCGTAAAGTGGCATGATCCATCCTTTGGGTTTAGCCGATCCGCCGCTGTTGTCCCGAACCATTCGAAGCCCAGCCGCACGGATCACAGCTGAGCGGGTCATTGGTATGAGGAGCCGATCAGCAGGATGTAGGGGTTTTACACGGATTCTTATCGGCGGGACAAGGGTTTTTCGTATTTTTGGCGGAAAGAGGCCTGGATATTTATTTGACATAATATTAAGAATCGTTTAATATTATTGCAGACCTAGAGCCTTTCATCCGTAAGACGGACGCAACCAGGAGATATAGCCATGCAATTCAAAGCTTTAGCCTTAAGCACTCTTGCCGCCTTTACCCTTGCCGCCTGCGCTCAGCCGACGCCGGCTACCCCGGAAGAAGCTGCTGCCGCCAAAGCCGGACGCGAAGCCGCGGCTTTCGACGTGACCTGCTATGCACCCAATGGCAGCGAAACATTCCGTGGCGTCAGCGAATGGGGCGTCCAAAGTGGCTATGCCCATGTTGAAATCAATACACTAGAGGGCCGCACTTTTGAACAATACGGCGGCCATTGCACCGCGCTGAAACGCAGCCGCTAAGCAAAGCCCGCGCGATGAAAAAACCCCTTCGCTTGCGGGCCATTTTCGTTGCTTTGGCAGGCACGACAGCCCTTGCCGCCGCCGGTGCCATAGAAATATATAAGCAAAGCGCGGCACAGCGGCCCGTCGCTTTGCTGGCCACCGGCACCAATGGTGGTGCTGATGTTTATGCCGAGACGTCTGCCATGATTGACCGTTTGCAAGAGGCGGGATATCGCGTGGTGGTGGTACCGCCGCGCGATGCCCCGGCCCTGCAAAATAGCGTCAACCGCGATCTGCGCCCCTTGCGCGCCGCCGTGCTACAGGCCGCACACGATAAACAGCTGCAAGTCATCGAGCCACAAGCCTGGCACAGCGACGGCTTTCACATTGCGCCTGCCGCCGCCGTCAGCATCGGCCGCCGCTATCCGGGCGCACCGACTTTCGGCGACAGCAACAGCGTCGCCATCAACGCCGGCACAGGCGGCGATTGTTTTGGCGTGGGCGGCATGACCACGACTGAAATTCTGGCCCATCAACGCCCGCAACCACACACGGGCGCCCGCCAGCCCTGCCGCGACATCAGCGCCTTTCGAAAGTAATTTTATTTCTTCGTAGTGAAACATTCATACCGTCGATATCAAAACCACGGTTAAAGACGCATTTGTTCTGAATCAGGCTTTAGGGTAAATCTTGGGTCCGTTTAAACAGGATGTAAACCCATGAAAATAAAAGCGCTTACCCTTTCCTTCCTGGCCGCCGTCAGCCTTGGCGCCTGTGATCAATTGCCCGCCGCCCCAGCCGCCCCCGCGCGCGAGGTCGCCGCTGCACCCGTCCCCGTCTACGCCATCAAATGCACCGATGCCCAGGGGCGTATTGTGGCCGAAGGGCAATCGACCGAAGGTCTCACCAACTGGGGCGGCACGCAAACCCGCGTCACCTTCACCGATGGCCGCGAACACCAGCAGGCTGGTGGCGTCTGTATCGCACAGAAGCCAGGACGTTGACACTGTTTACAGAATAATCTAGCGTCTGCGGACTTAGCATCCAAACGCAAAATGAGGATTATTCGATGAACAGAAACCAGGGTCTTTTGGTCGGCGCCGTGGCGGGCCTCAGCGTTGGCATTGCTGGCACCTTCGCGATGGTCAGCGAGCGCTACGTTCTCGAAGAGAAATCTCCTGCGGAAGAATACGTGACCGCGCGCTTGCCGTTGGTTAGCTGTTTTTACGGTGAGGGTGCCCACACCTTGTCCTCAAGCGAAACCTCGGAACGCGCGGACAGTATTCTTGGCCCCGCCGTCACGGAAACCACCGCGACCAAAGATGAAAACGGCTATGTGACGGCGCGTATCGTTTATCATTCACGGGTGCAGGAGCATTTCGGCGGAGAACTTCAGTGGATCCCCTATCGTAGCACCCACACTGTCGCCATCAACGCGGCAGGCGTGCTGGAAACCGTGACGCAAGGGGTCGAGGTTCAGCACCCGAACGGAAACTGGGTCCTCTCTGAAGACCTGCTGTTTCATGGCTCACCGGGTTCAGCGCTCCAGTGGCAGGCCAGCCGTGCGCCCGCCTTTAATGACTACGTCAAGGACGGTGCATCAGGCTTTAGCCTTTATGTAGAGCGCCACCACTACACCCCGCTCGAGCGCAAGCTAGGCTGCACCCTGCCGCGCCCCTCCCGTTAAATATAGTCAACTAATTGAAATCAAAGGCCGGGTGTCACAACCCGGCCTTTTGCTTGTCTCGGCCCTCGCCCTGTTATAACGTCTGCACTTTCATACCCCATACAACATGAGGCACCCATGACCCGTGCATTCGTCTTCCCCGGCCAAGGCAGCCAGTCGCTTGGCATGGGCCGTGATCTGGCCGAGGCCTTCCCTGTCGCCCGCGATGTCTTCGCCGAAGTGGACGAGGCTTTGTCGCAAAAACTCTCCGCCATCATCTGGGGCGAAGACGACGCCGCCCTGACGCTGACCGAAAACACCCAACCCGCCCTGATGGCCGTCTCGGTGGCCGTCGCCCGCGTGCTGGAGCAAGCCAAGCCCGGTATCATCGCGGGCGCGCAATTTGTCGCCGGTCACTCCCTTGGTGAATATTCCGCCCTGACGGCGGCGGGCACTTTTAGCCTGAGCGATGCGGCACGGCTGTTGAAAACGCGTGGCCAGGCGATGCAAAAAGCCGTCCCCGTCGGCATCGGCGCCATGGCCGCCATTCTTGGCCTAGAGATGCCCGATGTCACCGCCATCGTGGGCGAAGTCAAAGGCCCGGAAATTGTCTCATCCGCCAATGATAACTCCTACGGCCAGATCGTGATTTCCGGCCACAAAGGCGCGGTTGAACAAGCGATGGCACTGGCCACCGCCAAAGGGGCGAAGCGCGCTTTGCTCCTTCCCGTCTCCGCACCCTTCCACTGCGCTCTCATGCAACCCGCTGCCGATGTGATGCGCGATGCGCTTGCCGCCGTTGCAGCGCAATCGCCGGTCACGCCGCTGGTCGCCAACGTGACAGCCGATGCCGTTACTGACCCCGCCCGCATCAAACAGTTGCTGGTCGAGCAAGTCACCGGCATGGTGCGCTGGCGCGAAAGTGTTTTGTTCATGCGCGATCAGGGTGTCACCGAGACCGTTGAGCTGGGCGCTGGCAAAGTCCTGGCGGGCCTGACCAAACGTATCGACGGCGACAAGCTGAGCGGCCGTTCAATAGGCACCCCGGGCGATATCGACGCCTTCGTCGCCACCCTTTAAAGAACAGGAGATATCTTGATGTTTGACCTTTCCGGCAAAAAAGCCCTTATCACCGGTGCATCGGGCGGCATTGGCGGCGCCATCGCCAAGGCGCTTTATGCGCAGGGCGCCACTGTCGGCCTGAACGGCCGTAATGTGCAGGCGCTCGAAAAACTGGCGACCGAGATCAACGGCGGTGACCGGGTTTTCATTTTTGCCTCGACCCTGGATACGTCAGCCGAGGCTGACGCACTGATCAAACTGGCCGAAGAAAAAATGGGTGGCCTCGATGTTTTGGTCAATAACGCAGGTCTCACCAAAGACGGCCTATTCATGCGCATGAAAGACGAAGACTGGCAGGTGGTGCAGGACGTCAACCTGACCGCGCCCTTCCGTCTGATACGGGCGGCCATTCGCGGCATGATGAAGCGCCGCTGGGGCCGGGTGATCAATATCACCTCGGTCGTCGGCGTCACCGGTAACCCAGGTCAGGCCAATTACTGCGCTTCCAAAGCCGGCATGATCGGCATGACCAAGTCGATGGCGGCCGAAGTCGCCAACCGCGGCATCACGCTCAATTGCGTCGCCCCCGGTTTTATCGCGACCGCCATGACCGATGCGCTGACAGACGAGCAGAAGGCCAGCATCAATGCAACCATCCCCGCCGGGCAAATGGGCACACCCGAAGATATCGCGGCGGCCTGCGTTTATCTGGCTTCAAATGAAGGTGCCTATGTCACCGGCCAGACCGTCCATGTGAATGGCGGGATGGCGATGATTTAAACTATCCCTCTTGCCCCCACTTACTAAAAGCCGCCCTTCAACGGGCGGCTTTTATAATGGGAGAATACTACCCTTATACTGTACATTATGTAAATATTAATTCACTCTTTGCCACCCGCGCCATATATGGTATTTGAGTGCAACACCACGCCGGAGAGCAACGGTCCATTGTGATGGCCACGCCTTGCAACCACTTCCAAGGCACGTTCTGGCGCGGGCCATCAACGATACTGCAACAAAGGAAACATTCATGTCTGATATCAACGAACGCGTCAAAAAAATCGTGATCGAGCACCTGGGTGTTGACGGCGCGAAAGTGACCGACAACGCCAGCTTCATCGACGACCTGGGCGCTGACAGCCTCGATACCGTTGAGCTGGTCATGGCTTTCGAAGAAGAATTCGGCATCGAGATCCCCGATGACGCGGCTGAAAAAATCCAGACCGTCAAGGACGCCATCTCGTTCATCCAGCAAAACGCCAAAGCCGCCTAAGGCTTTCGCTGTTTTTGCGATAGAACTTAAAATAGCCCCCTTTGCCCGAACGCAATTGGGGGCTATTTTATTGCATCAGAATTATATGCACGTGGGAGAACAATCATGAGACGCGTCGTTATTACCGGCATGGGCATCGTCAGCCCCTTGGGTCTGGGCCTTGATCATAATTGGCAGGCGATTATTGCCGGTAAATCAGGCCTGCGCACGATTGCCGGCTTCGATGCATCCGATCTGCCCAGCCGCGTCGCCGGTGAAGTCCCGCGCGCGGCCGAAGGCCAGCCCGCCCGCCCCGGTGAGTTTGATGTGAACGCCTATATCGAACACAAAGAACAAAAGAAAATGGATGACTTCATCCATTTCGGCTATGCCGCCGCGGTGGATGCGGTGGCCGATAGCGGCTGGGTCGCCGTATCAGAAGACGATAAATGCCGCACCGGCGTGTTGATCGGCTCGGGCATTGGGGGTTTGCGCAACATTCAAGACACCTCGATCATGATGGAGGAAAAAGGCCCGCGGCGCATTTCGCCGTTCTTCATCCCCTCCTCGCTGATCAATCTGATTTCCGGTCAGGTCTCCATTCGTTTTGGCTTTAAGGGGCCGAACCATTCGGTCGTCACCGCTTGCGCTACCGGCACCCATGCCATTGGCGATGCGGCACGTTTGATTGCCTTTGATGATGCCGATGTCATGATCGCGGGCGGTGCTGAGGCCGCTATTTGCCGCGCCGGCGTGGGCGGCTTTGCCGCCTGCCGCGCACTCTCGACCGGTTTTAATGATACGCCTGAAAAAGCCAGCCGCCCGTTTGATAAGGGCCGCGATGGTTTTGTTATTGGTGAGGGAGCGGGCGTCGTGGTCCTCGAAGAATACGAACACGCCAAAAAACGCGGCGCCAAAATTTACGCCGAAGTGGTGGGCTATGGCCTATCGGGCGATGCCTATCACGTCACCAGCCCGGCCGAGGATGGCGACGGCGGTTTCCGCGCCATGCAGGCGGCGATCAAACGCGCGGGCATCACTGCCGCCGACATTGGCTACGTCAATGCGCATGGCACCTCGACGCCGCTGGGTGATGATATTGAACTGGGCGCCATCAAACGTTTGTTCGGCGATGACATCGGCAAAACATCCGTATCCTCGACCAAATCGGCTATCGGCCACCTGTTGGGGGCGGCTGGAGCCGCCGAGGCGATTTACAGCGCCATGGCGCTCCACACTGGTATTTTGCCGCCGACGCTCAACCTTGATGATCCATCCGAGGTTTGCGAGGGCGTCGATATGGTCCCGCATAAAGCCAAGCAAAAAGATATCACCTATGCCATGTCGAATTCCTTTGGCTTTGGCGGCACGAATGCCTGTCTGATCTTTAAGAAGGCGTCATGATCCGGGGGTTGATCGCCTTTATCCTGCTGGCAGGCCTGATTGCGGCGATTGCTGGCTATATGGGCTTGCGGGCGCTCACCGGTATTCCGGGCCCCCTGCCCGCTGAAACCATCGTCTATATCGCGCCCGGCACCAGCATCGCGGGCATGGCCACGCAGCTCGAAGACGTGAATGCCGTCGATGACGCGCTGATTTTTCGGGCCGCCGCCATCTTGGCCCGCGACCGCGGCCCGCTACAAGCGGGTGAATACCTGATCGAAGAGGCAACCTCGGCCGCCGGTATCGTGGCGCTGTTGCAATCGGGCAAGACGCATGCCCGCAGCGTGACCATCCCCGAAGGCTTGATGGCGGTCGAAATCGTGGCGCTGATCAATACGGCCGAGGCGATGAGCGGCGAGGTCGTCGACATCCCGGCGGAAGGCTCGCTTTTACCCGAAACCTATCACTACCGCCGCGGCGATGACCGCAACGCGCTCATCAAGCGGATGCAAAAAGAGATGAACGATACGCTGGCGGAAATCTGGCCCACCCGCGCCAGCGATACGCCCGTGCGCTCGATGGACGAGGCGGTGGTGCTGGCCTCCATCGTTGAAAAAGAAACCGGCGTGGCGGCAGAACGGGCGCGGGTGGCGGGCGT
>JAIXUW010000232.1 GCA_027483355.1 Alphaproteobacteria bacterium | reverse complement strand
GGGTCATACAAATCAAACGGCTTCACGCCGGGAATAAACAACAGATTGGTATATTCCATCGCCCCTTCGGCGCGCCAATGCAACGTCATCCAGGGTTTTTGATCGAGCGCCATGGTGTCCGACACGCCGCGATAAAATTCGGCATATTGATCTTCCGTGACCTCCGCTTTAGGACGGGTCCACAAGGCCGAGGCCGTATTGGCCACCTGCCCGCTCAACTTGATCGGAAAGGTGATATGATCGGAGTACTTCTTGATGACGGCCTTCAAGCGTTCATCGAGCAAAAACTCGCTGGCATCGTCTTTCAGGTGCAAAATAATTTCAGTGCCGCGGATGTCGCGCAACGCGCTGTCGATCGTATAACCTGTGCGCCCGTCGGATGTCCAGACAGCGGCGTCGGCACTGCCCGCTTTGCGGCTGGTGACAGTGACTTTATCGGCGACCATAAAAGCCGAATAAAAACCAACACCAAACTGGCCAATCAGATTGACGTCACGTTTTTCACCGTTCATTTCCTGCAAGACCTCGCGAGTACCCGAATGGGCAATAGTGCCGAGGTTTTTGATCAGTTCATTCCGCGTCATGCCAATGCCGTTATCGCGAATGGTCAGGGTCCGCGCCTTGGGGTCCGCCGTGATATCAATCTGATAATCGTGATCCCCTGCCGCCAGGGCCGGATCGGCAATCGCCGCATAGCGCAAGCGATCCAGCGCGTCGGATGCATTCGAGATCAGTTCGCGCAGGAAAATTTCGCGTTCGGTATAAAGCGCATTGGCGACGATGTCCAAAAGGCGGGAGACTTCGGCTTGAAACGGCTGCTGCTGCGACATGGTAAAACCTCCGGTTAGGGATTGAGCCGCTGGGATGTCCAGCCGCCCGCGTTATCGGGAGTGAAGACGATACGGTTGTGTAAACGGTATGGATCAGCCTGCCAGAATTCAATCAGGCGTGGCACCACGCGGTAGCCGCCCCAATAATCCGGGCGCGGCACATCGTCGCCGGGAAAACGCAATGCCACCTCGGCCACACGGGCTTCAAGCACGGCGCGGCTTTCGACCGGGCGTGACTGATCACTGGCCCAGGCGCTGCGGCGGCTTTGCGGGTGGCGGCTGGCAAAATAATGATCCGCCCGGTCAGGGGGGAGCAAGGTAACATCACCCTCAACCCGCACCTGGCGTTCTTGCGATTTCCAGTGCCAGCAGAGGGCTGCACGTGGATGGGCCGCCAGCGCCCGCCCTTTATTGCTTTCCATATTTGTATAAAAGCAGAAACCCTGCTCGTCCAATTCCTTCAACAGCACCATACGCACACCCGGCATCCCGTCGGGCGCAATCGTGGCCAAAGCCATTGCCTCGGCATCGGCCGGTTCCGTGTCGCGGGCCAGTGCCAGCCATTGGCGAAACAGATCAAAGGGATGCGTTTTTGTAAAATCAGGATGCAGGATGTCCATCGAACGCTCCGTGTCAGCAGTGAATACCATGGCCTGCACCCGAACGGCGCTTTTAAAAAAGCACTTGGCGTGGGTGCGGCGGTGGTGAATAGTACGCAATATAAGACCAAAGAGGGAACCTGACAATTCTACAAAACGTTAGCGTTCCTGCCCAACATTCATTTCGGCTCTGATAAACAGAGCCCTTTCAGAAAGGTTTACCACCATGAAACGCACCCTTCTCAGCCTTACGTTGATTGCCGCGCTTGGCGTCTCTGGCTGCGCTGCTCAAGGCGAGCAAAACGCCTGGGGCATGGGCAACAAACAAACCGTTGGTACTCTGGGTGGCGCTGCCCTCGGCGGTATCCTGGGTTCGAACGTGGGCGGCGGCAAAGGTCAGATCGCGGCCACCGCCATCGGTACACTGTTGGGCGCTTATGCGGGTTCTTCCATTGGCAAATCGCTGGACCGCGCCGATATGCAATATCACACCGGGGCGGTTGCCCAAGCCTACGATGCGCCGCTCAATCAGCAAATCAACTGGAATAACCCTGACTCGGGCAACTACGGCACTGTCACCCCCATCCGTGCCGGCACCAATACCACCACCGGTGCTGTTTGCCGTGAATACCGCGAAACCATCACCGTCGGCGGCCAGCAAGAAACCGCCATCGGCCAGGCCTGCAAAAACCCCGATGGCACCTGGACCGTGGTGCGCTAATACAGGCTATATCCGCGAACAAAAAAAAACCCGCCGTTGAACCGGCGGGTTTTTTTGTAGCGGCGCGCCTTTAAAATCCACAAGCGCCGCTGATCGATTTATAGGCAGCCCCACTGCCCTTCAGGCTATAAGTATCGGTAGTGATCGTGCCACGCTGCGACGTGCCTTTGATCACCAGCTTTGAGCCGCGCCGCACGGCGGCGGATATCGCCGCATCATCGGCGCTGTTCGACGTCCAGGCCATTTCGCCGTCCGTCACCATTTTATAAGATTGTCCATCGATGGTTACATCCAACGTGCTGCCCTTTTTAAAAGGATAGCCGATCGATACACTGATCACATCGCGGGTGCCCTCGGCGGCCCAGTGGGTTATAAAAAAAGCGACATCACCGCGCTTGGTGAACTGGCCCTCCTGCTTTTCCGGCGTGGCCGACATAAAACAGACTTTGCCTTTGCCACCGGCCTCGTCGAAAGAAAAGGCTTTCCAGGCGCCGAAGCGGCCGAGTTCGACAGGGTCTGTGCCCTGCGCCAAAGCGGGCTGGCCGAGGGTCAGAAAAACGAGACAGGCTAAAACGGGGCGTATGTTCATGTGAAAGCTTCCGTAAAATTCAGTGATATTAATAGCTTACATCTGTTTGACATCCAAAACAAAGGTTTTTGCGTATAAAAAGAAACGTTTGAAAGTTATTCGGATGCCCATGTCTGCCGTTACCCTGTCCGCGCCCCCCTCTTATCCAGTTGGCCTTGCCTTTCCGCGGGTTTCGCGCCTTACTATGGTCATGACCGCCCAAGCACCACCACGACCCCTTGCACCTGCCGCACCGGTACCTGCGCATGAACACGCGGCCCTGTTGCAACGTGTGGCCAAAACCCAGGACCGCGAGGCTTTTGTCAGCCTGTTTCACTTCTATGCCCCCCGCGTCAAAAGCTACCTGATGAAAAGCGGCGCCGACGAGGCAACGGCCGAAGAAATAGTGCAAAACACCTTTATCACGGTCTGGGAAAAAGCGGGCGGCTATGATCCGCACAAAGCCGCCGCCTCGACCTGGATTTTCACCATCGCGCGCAACAAACGGATTGATGTGCTGCGTCGGCAAAAATTCGTCGCCCCACTAGAAGAAGACGATCAGTTTTTGCAAAATCTGGCGGCCGAGACGCCGGAAGACTATGCCGATCCCGCCACAGTCGAGCAACTCCACGCCGCCATCGAAACGCTGCCGGCCGAACAGGCGAGGCTTCTGCGCCTGGCATTCTTTGATGATATGTCGCATCAGGCGATTTCCACCACCACCGCTTTACCGCTGGGCACCGTCAAGTCGCGTTTGCGCTTGGCCATGGAAAAACTCCGCCAAGCCCTACGGACAGGAGAACAAAGATGACCGCCGTCTTCTATAGCCAGGGCCAGACGCCCACCCCCGAATGGCTGTTGATGCAATATGCAGCGGGCACCCTGCCCCCTTATGAGTCGATGTTGATTGCCGCTTACTTGGCCTTGAATAGCGCTGCCAAACAACAGCTGGCAAGATTCGAGGCCGAGGGCGGGCGTATGCTGGAAGAAAGCGCGCCGGTGAAAGTGACCGGCGCTTGCCTCAATAATATTTTAGCGATCATCGAACCCGCTGGTGTGGCTGCCCGCCCGCATCCAGCGGTACATGCCGCCAAAGCCAGCGACTGCCCCCTACCCGAGATTATGCGACGTCTGCTGAGCACGCATTGCCCGCAGCAAAAACTGGCCTGGCGCCGCCTGGCACCGGGCATTGCGCGTATCGACATTCAGCTGTGCCGTACAGAGCCTCGCCAACGTAGCCTCGCACTTGTGCGGGTTGACGCCGGTCGCGCGGCCCCCAGCCATCGCCATCAGGGGGTCGAGATGACCTTGGTCCTGGAAGGGAGTTACCAAGACGGCAGCCGCAGCTATGGCGCCGGCGAAATGGTGATCCTGGGCCGCGACAGCGTGCCGCATAGTCCCAGTGCGGGCGCAGAAGGCTGCGTGTGCATGGTCTTAACCGAAGGCGCCGTTTGGCTGCAAAACCCGGTGTTGCGCTGGCTCAGCGCGGTTATGCCACGCTAAGCAAACAGGGAAAAGTGGCCTGAGGCCGTGGGTCCTATGCAAAATAATCTTTTTAAATCAATACTTTGAAACAGAATTCTTCTTTATTGGCCCTGATGTGCACCTGTTTACTTGACTTTCCAAAACGAAACGGTATTTTCACCTGTCCCATTTAGGGTCACGAGATTCTCGCCGGTAGGCGCTTCACTCAGAATAAGGATTTGATGTCATGGCTAAAAAAGGCCCCCGC
>JAIXUW010000270.1 GCA_027483355.1 Alphaproteobacteria bacterium | reverse complement strand
TGGGGCGACCGATGGGGATTGAACCCACGGCATCTTGGACCACAACCAAGCGCTCTACCACTGAGCTACGGCCGCCATACGAGGGCAGTTTATGACAGAAAGGCGCCGGGCGCGTCAAGTCTTTCAAAAACCTTTTAAAAAACATATAGTTACTTATTGTTTGGCGGGGGGTAAAAGCAGGCCATGGCCGAGATTTTCTATTATATATTGCAGGTTTTTCAGGTTCTGCTGATCATCGGCATGGGCTTTTATCTCTATTACGACTGGAAACTGGGGGTGGCGGCCGTGCCCAGTTCACGCGCGGCGGCGCGGCAAGTGGCCAGCCTTTTGCGCGATTTGTCGGGCGACACTGTTGTCGATATAGGTTCGGGTTGGGGTGGGATGGCCTTTGCTGCTGCGCGCGCCTGCCCGGATAAAACCATCATCGGTATCGAATACGCCTGGCTACCTTATGCCTGGGCGCGCTTGCGGCAAAAGCTATTTTCACCCTTTAAAAACCTGCAGTTTTTATATGCCGACCTTTTTACTTATGATTTGAGCCAGACACAGATTGTCTTTTGTTATATGCCCCCGGAGATGATGGTGCGCTTGGAACCCAAGCTGGCAGAATTGCCTGTCGGTGCCCTGATCATCAGCAATTCGGCCGCGGCCACGGGTATGCAGCCTGAAAAAACCATTAGCGTGCCCGGCTGGTTGCCCGAGACGATTTATCTGTATCGCCGGGTTTGAGGTCTGTGGTGCCTAAATTTTAGGCGCCTGCTTGAACTCTAGGCAGCGCGCTTATGCGATTTTACTAAAATACCATTATTTTTCAAAGGTATAATTCTGGCACGCCCTGTGCAATAAACGGGCGGCTTCTGATAAGGGGGAGCCGTGCCGATGAAAAAAATCGAAGCGATTATCAAGCCGTTCAAACTCGATGAGGTCAAAACCGCCCTCATTGCGGCTGGCGTGCAGGGTATGACGATCACCGAAGTGCGCGGTCACGGACGCCAAAAGGGCCATACCGAGATTTATCGCGGTGCCGAATATAACGTCGATTTCTTGCCCAAAGTTAAAATCGAAGCCGTCATCGAAGACAATCAGTTGGAAGCGGTGATCGAGGCGATTGAAACCTCGGCCCGCACCGGCAGGATTGGTGACGGTAAAATCTTCGTTCTACCCGTTGAAAATGTTATCCGCGTGCGCACCGGCGAACGCGGCCGCGATGCCATATAAAAAATTCACGACACCCGCCATGACAAGGAGATATCAGATGGCCAAGACGAAAAAACCGACTGCCCGTAAGACAACCGCCAAGGGCAGCGTCCCGCTGCAGCACATGGAAGCCATCAAAAGCGCCAAGCAAGACAGCCGCGCCTTTTTCAAGCTGATCAAAGACAGCAAAGCCGAATATGTGTCGTTCCGCTTCACCGATATGCGTGGCAAGTTACAGCATACGGCGCAGCACGTCTCGACCGTGGATGAGGCCATGATTGCCGAAGGCGTCATGTTTGATGGCTCGTCGATTGCCGGCTGGAAAGCCATTAATGAATCCGACATGGTTTTGCGCCCCGATATTGCCACCGCCGTCCTCGACCCGTTTACGGCTATCCCCACCGTCAATGTCTTCTGCGATGTCTACGAGCCTGCCACGGGCCGCCCCTATGCGCGTGATCCGCGCTCGATTGCCAAAGCGGCCGAGGCTTACCTGAAATCGACCGGTATCGGCGATACGGCCTTTTTTGGTCCCGAAGCAGAGTTTTTCATTTTTGACGATGTGCGCTTCGATGTGTCGATGAACCGCGTCGGTTATCAGATCGATAGCATCGAGGGTCCGTATAATACGGCCCGTGAATACGAGCATGGCAACATGGGCCATCGTCCCGGTACCAAGGGGGGCTATTTCCCCGTGGCGCCGATCGACAGCACGGTTGATTTACGTGCCGAGATGACGTCTGTGCTCATGCGCATGGGCGTGCCGATGGAAAAGCATCACCACGAAGTGGCACCCGCCCAGGTGGAACTCGGGTTGAAATTCTCCACCCTCGTCGATAGTGCCGACAATATGCAGTTGTATAAATACGTCGTCCACAATGTGGCCCATGCTTTTGGCAAAACGGCCACATTCTTGCCGAAACCTGTTTACGGCGATAACGGCTCGGGTATGCACGTGCATCAATCCGTCTGGAAAGGTGGCAAGCCGCTCTTTGCCGGCAATGGCTATGCTGATCTGTCCGATACCTGCCTTTACTACATCGGCGGCATCATCCGCCATGCCAAGGCGCTGAACGCGATTACCAACCCCACCACCAACAGCTATAAACGCCTGGTGCCCGGGTACGAAGCACCTGTCTTGCTGGCCTACTCGGCACGCAACCGCTCGGCTTCCTGCCGCATTCCCTTCGCGGTCAGCCCCAAGGCAAAACGGGTGGAGGTGCGCTTCCCCGATCCCGCCGCCAACAGCTATCTTGCTTTTGCAGCGATGCTGATGGCGGGGCTGGATGGCATTGCCAAGAAAATCCATCCAGGTGAAGCGATGGATAAAAACCTTTATGATCTGCCCGAAGACGAACTGGCCGAAATCCCCACCGTCTGCGGCAGTCTGCGCGAAGCGCTGGATGCTTTGCGTGCCGATCACGACTTCTTGCTGAAAGACGGGGTCTTTACCAAGGATTTCATCGAAAGCTACATCGAGCTGCGCATGGCCGAGGTGAAAGCCTACGAAACCATGCCGCATCCGATCGAGTTTGCGATGTATTACTCGGTATAACGCCAACAAAAAAAGCCCCCGGAAACGGGGGCTTTTTTTGTTTAACGCAGGCGAATGACCGGTCTTTGATAGGGCTCCGGCTTGATGCCTGTGCTTTGTTGCAGTCGCTGCATACAAGCGGCGTCATTCAAATGCAGGGCGCCCGCCCATTTAAGGGGTTCAAAAGAGGGGCCATAGACGCGGTTACAGAGCACTTCGTCTTCAAGCGTCAGCACCTTACCCAGCGCCTCACCGTCGCAGATAGTCTGATCATCGACAATCTGCCAGAAACTTTTTGGCTCGTTGGATGCCAGCAGCGTCCGTAAACGATCAACCGTCTTCAGCGACAGTGGGCCCTCGGCAGGCGGGTGTGCTTCCAGATAATCCAGTCGTCTGGTAATCACCTGGCGCATGGACTGCCATTCTTCGTTGTAAGGAATAAAACCCATGCGCGCCCAGGCATATACGCCAATACCCGTGGCATTGGCTGAGACGGTTTCAACCCCGATCAGGCGATAAAAGCGCACCATGTTTTGATTGACGATGCGGGCGGTACCGGACTTGTGCATATCATCTGACACCCGGGCTTTAGCGTGATAGGCGTGTTTGCTGTTGAGATTGATGCTGCGCGTAAAACTGAAATAGCGTGTCGCGTCACTTGGGTGTTTATAGCTGAATTGCACAAAAAAGACGTTGGGTATGCCAATACCGGTCAGGCGAATGCGCGTCTCGGGCGGCAAATCTTTTTTCAAGCCGCTGTAAAGCCGGGTCGCATGGCCATGGGTGATGGACTGCAGCTTCTCTGCGACTTGCGGGTCGATGATAAAAGAGGGGTCGTTCGGAGATGTCATGGTTTCACGGTTTGCTGCAGAGGGGAACTGGAGCATAGACCGATTCCCCGATGATTATGCTAAAAACCGGCAAAAAATTTGATATCTATTTGTTTCTAAAAGGCTATTCAATGCTCTGAACGATCAGCTCGAGGGTGCGCTGATTGCGCCCCCAGCTGTAAAGGTCGCGCGCGGGGTCAGGGCTCAACATCAAGGCGAAGACATAGATATTGCTGTTACCCAGGGCTGCTAGGGTAATTTCTTGCTGGGCGGCATTGGGGTTTGCCTGGCTTTTCACGGCATAGCTTTCTAAGCGCGATAAGTTAAAGCGTGGGTTAGCCGGCGCCTTGTCGCTTTTATGCAAGGAAACAACGTCCAGCTTCATGTGGTCGGTGACAAAATCGCGGAGCCTTTGGAATTCCTGATGGAGATCCGTCTCGGGGCGGCGCTTGACGACGAAAACGTGTAAATAGCCCTGATACACACGGGCGGAGCTTTGATGATACAGCTGGATATTAATCCGGTTCATGTCGCGCAAATCGGGCGATGACGCGGTCCATGATTGCGGATAAGAAAATTTGACCATATCGGCCAGCGTAAAGGGTTTTTGTTCTTCGACAGGTGTGTCGACAAGCGTGATCAGTTTAAAACTTTCAATCGCGCGACGCTGCACGAACCCCAGCGCGTCTTTAAACGCCAGCGGGATTTCGTAGCGGGCCAACACAGCATTCGCCCCGCTGAATTGCACGACGGATTGCACCAAAATAACGTCATTGCCATCAATGTAGGTAAAGGCAGCAGAAGCACGGCGTTTGCTGATGGCGGTGATGTCGCCTTGCAGGATAAAGCTGTTCGATAGAATGTGGTGCCGCAGCCAGCTTTCCGCCGCGATATCGTGTTTAAGGGCGATGGTCTGCACAATCACTTGCGGACGGTAAATGCTGACATAGGGGCCGGTGAGACGCGCAATTTCGCTGATAATCCGCTTGCCGAAGTCTGTTTCGGTGGGGGCGGCCGTCTCTACCGTCCATTCAGGTGGCAATTGAATTTCGAAAGCCAGTTCGGGTGATTGGGTCGGCTCGACATTATAAGGTTTAGCTGCTGCTAAAAAGCTCGCCTCGTCATGGATGAAATAGCGGGGGGCGGCGCTGGCCGGTTGATTGTCTTTGGTAAAAAGCGCCATCGGCGAAAGGCCAAACACGCCCACCAGTAAAACCACCAAGGCCACCGCGCCGGCCGCCGCCGCAATCAGCTTGAAGGTTTTTTGATTAAGGCGGGGCTTATCCGACATCAGGCGGCACCAGGACGGTCAACGGCAATCGGCTTGCGGTCATCACCGATAGCCACATAGGTGAATTGCCCTTCGGTTACTTTACGTGCCGCTTCGCCGGTGCGTGCGCGGGCCCAGGTTTGAACCTTGACGGTGATCGAAGTACGGCCGGTTTTCTCAATTTTGCAATAGCAACTGACCTCATCCCCCACAAAGACCGGTTGATGAAAGCTCATGGCTTCGATACCCACGGTTGCCACTTTGTTTTTGGCGCGTTGCACGGCCACCACGCTACCGGCCAGATCCATTTGGGAAAGTAGCCAGCCGCCGAAAATATCGCCATTGGCATTGGCATCGGCCGGCATAGCAATCGTGCGCAAAGCCGGGCAGCGGTCATAATCGGGGTGTTCGTAGGACATGGAAGCCTCCTTTGGTCAGCCCCATTATAAGCGGGGTGGGGTTAAAAACAATCAGTGCTGCAAAGGGTTAAGGTAACAGTTGATATGGGCGGCCGAGTTGGCTAACCTTCCTGCACCCATATACAGACTGGATCTTAAAAACATGACCGCTACCAAAAAAGGTGAATATTCAGCCGCCGATATCGAGGTATTGGAAGGTCTGGAGCCTGTCCGCAAGCGCCCCGGTATGTATGTGGGGGGAACCGATGCCCGCGCTATGCACCATCTGGTCAGCGAAATTCTGGATAACGCCATGGACGAGGCGGTGGCCGGACACGCCAACCGCATCGAAATGACAGTCGAAGAAGGCAACCGCATTACCATCAGCGATAACGGGCGCGGTATTCCGGTCGACAATCACCCCAAATATCCCGGCAAGTCGGCGCTCGAGGTGATTTTCACCACCCTGCACTCGGGCGGTAAGTTTTCGGGCAAGGTCTATAACACTTCGGGCGGTCTGCACGGGGTCGGCTCATCCGTAGTGAATGCTTTGTCATCGGAAATGTCGGTTAAGGTCGCGCGCGACAAGGTGCTTTATGAACAGCGCTACAGCCGGGGCCATGCCCAGGGCAAGCTCAGAACACTGGGCGCTACTAAAGAGCGTGGCACGATTGTGACCTTTGTGCCTGACACCCAGATTTTTGGTGAAGACGCAGTTTTCGATCCGCGTACGATCTATCGCTTGGCGCGCTCAAAAGCTTATTTATACCGCGGCGTTGAAATCGCCTGGACCTGCGCGCCATCGCTGCTGAATGGCCGCAGCGATAATATTCCTGAAAAGGAAACAATCAAGTTTCCCAACGGTATTCTTGATTATCTTTATACTTTGGTTGAGGGTAAAATCCAGCTGACCGCCAAGCCGTTTTATGGCTCGGTTGATTTGGCGGGTAATGAAGGGCGCTGCGAATTCGCCATTGCCTGGACCGAAGAAGAGCAGGATGGCTGGGTTTCGTCTTATTGCAACACGATCCCGACGCCCGAGGGTGGTACCCACGTACAGGGCCTGCGCAATGCTTTGTCGAAAGGCATCAAAAACTATGCTGACCTGACGGGCAATAAAAAGGCAGCAGCCCTGACGCCCGATGATATTTTTGGCTCAGCCACTATCCTTTTATCAATTTTCATCCGGGATCCGCAATTCCAGGGGCAGACCAAGGACAAGCTAACCAGCGTCTCGGCTACCCGTTATGTTGAAAATGCCGTCAAAGACCACTTTGAGCATTGGCTGACGGGGGACCCTGCCGCCAGTAAATACCTGCTGGAATATCTGATCACCCAGGCCGAAGAACGCCGCCGTGCCAAAGACGTGCAGGAAATGTCGCGAAAATCGGCCACCCGTAAATTGCGCCTGCCCGGAAAGCTCGCTGATTGTGCGAGAAAAACGTCCGAAGGCACTGAAATATTTATTGTTGAGGGTGACTCGGCGGGTGGTTCGGCCAAGCAGGCGCGTAACCGCGAAACCCAGGCGATTTTACCCCTGCGCGGCAAAGTTTTGAACGTGGCATCCGCCACCACTGATAAAATCCGTCAGAACCAGGAGATATCTGACCTTATTCAGGCGCTGGGTTGCGGGGTTGGCAAAGACTTCAATCTGAACAAGCTGCGCTATGAACGGGTCATCATTATGACCGATGCGGACGTTGACGGGGCCCATATCGCCTCGCTGCTGATTACATTGTTCTATCAGGAAATGCTGGGGTTGATTGAATCGGGCGCCCTTTATCTGGCGCTGCCGCCGCTTTATCGTCTGTCGGCCGGTGGTGAAAGCGTCTATGCCCGTGACGACAAACATAAAGACGAACTGATGAAGACGACTTTTAAAACCCGCAAGAAGGTTGATATTAGTCGTTTCAAAGGCTTGGGTGAAATGCCTGCCAGTCAGCTTAAAGAAACCACCATGGACCCGAAAAAACGGAGCCTGGTGCGGGTGACGCTGCCCTTGGCAGAACGCCACGTCGAAGGAGCGGCCAAACCGTCCCGCCACGCCAAGCCGGAGGAGGGGACGACCGCCCATCTGATCGACCGGCTGATGGGTAAAAATCCCGAGGCGCGCTTTACCTTTATCCAGGAAAATGCCAGTTTTGTGCGGGACATTGATATTTAAAATTAAAAAAGGCGGCTGAACAGGCCGCCTTTTTTATTGACGCAAGCCTTTAGCCTACATACCCGCAACGGCAGCGGCAGGCGCGCTCCGGTGTTTGTGCTGGCGTGCATCGAAATGTTGTAGGTAGAGATGTTCCAGCGCCAGCATCGGGTCACCTTCGGGGTCGGCGCAGGCTTTGGCAAAGGCTTCTTCCATCTGCATCAACTCGCCGGAGCGGAGCAGGCCTTTCTGGCGGTCCTGCTCCAGTCGGCGGATGAACATCCGGTTTTCGGTGTATTGGCCCTGTAACTCGTATTCATCGTTGGGAATACTATGGGCCTCGTACAACTCCATGGCGCGGCGCAGCCACTTGGGCGTATCATCGCCAAAGACATCGGCGTATTGAGCCAGGTGCAGCGCGCTGAACGTCTCGATTTGCGTACCGGTCATAAACATCCCCCTCGGATCGCGAACGGTCCCCGGACCGTCGTTGATAAAGTCGGAGAAAACGATTCTCCGTGCTTCTATGTTTAGATAGTATATATTTTACGTAACTAATTAGTTAATATCATAAAACTTCAAAATTCAAAAAATTATTTAAAATCATATATTTATCAATATTAAAGATTGGAGTTCAAACATTATGTGAATTAATATTGACCCATCGGCCCATTTCAACTATTATTTAAGCATTCAGATCTTTTGTTACGTGGGGAGACACCTATGATTCCAAACACACTTAAAGCGGCCGTGGCAGCTGTTGCCGTCTTGTCGGGTGGCGGCGTACTTGCCAGTGCGAGTGATGCCGAAGCCCAAAGCCGTGGTTATGGCGGTTACGGCAATGAACAGCGTCTTTATGATGCGGAAATGCGTGTCGTGAATGCGAATTATAGCCGTAACATTTCCCGTTGCAGTTTCTTTCAGCGGGGCTGTCAAGCCGGTGCGCGCTCGATTCAGGCGCGTGAAGCTTTTGAATTGAATGCGCGCTATGGTATCGCCACCCCGGCCCAGGCGGAACAAGCCTATTCCTTGCGTATTCGTGCCATTGAGTTACAGCGCCAGGAACGTTTGACCGAATGCTGGCAGCGCCGCGATTACAGACAAATTACGCAGTGTCAGGCTTCGACCGAGCGTCGCGCCGCCAGTGACTTCCGTTCAGCTGAAAATTGGCTACCCTCGGCGTTGCGCCGCGCGGGCAACAGCGCTGGTAATTAATGACGCCTTGATAAATCGTATGAGCGTCCCCCTCGCCAAACTGGCGTGGGGGACTACTTTTTGCGGGTATAACAACAAAGGGGCCACCTCATGGAAGACAATGCGAACGATCCCGCTACCCTGAGCCAAGCGGAATGGGCGAGACGTCTGACGCCAGAGCAGCATCATATTCTGCGCGAACATGGCACCGAGCGCCCGTTTACCAGCCCGCTCAACGATGAAAAGCGCGAAGGGGTCTATAAATGCGCTGGTTGCGGGGCCGTGTTGTTTACCTCCGACATGAAATTCGACAGCGGCACCGGTTGGCCCAGCTTTTTTGACGCCCGGCCCGGCGCCTTTGCCACCAGTCGCGATATGACGCTGCTGATGCCCCGCACGGAATATCACTGTGCCAATTGCGGCGGCCATCACGGCCACGTCTTTGAGGATGGCCCGGCGCCCACAGGCCTGCGCTATTGCAACAACGGCGACGCCCTGGTCTTTGAGCCTGCCAAATAATTCCATAACTTAAAAACGACCCATTTTATGTCCGCTTGCTTTCAGGGCAGGGTTTCTTTATCAATAACCGGCTGACAACAGACTTTGGGCCCGTTCGCGGGTCAAGCGCGGGCGTGGCGGAATTGGCAGACGCGCTGGATTTAGGTTCCAGTGCCGCAAGGCGTGTGGGTTCAAGTCCCTCCGCCCGCACCACAAAGTCTGGGCAGCATTAAATTTATTGGCTCGAGAAAGAAAGTACGTTCATGCAAATCACCCAGTCGAAAAAAGAAGCGCTCAAATTTTCCTGCACCGTCACCATGACGGCCGAGGAAATCGACGCCAAAACCAACGAGCGTTTGGAAGAACTGGGTAAGACCGTCAAGATGCCTGGCTTCCGCCCCGGTAAAATTCCGATGACTCTGCTGAAGTCTAAGTACGGCAAGTCGGTGCAGGGCGAAGTACTGGAGCTGGCGGTCAATGAATCGTCGCTGAAAGCGATCAACGAAAACAATCTGCGCCCCGCCATGCGCCCGAAAATCGAAATCAAAAATTTCGACGAAGGCAAGGGTCTGGAATATGAACTCGAAATTGAACTGCTGCCCGAAATTACCGTGGCAGACCTGAGCGGTATCAAGATTGAAAAACTGACTGCAAAACCTGATGCGAAAACAGTTACCGAGACGCTGGAGAAAATCGCCGCGAGCAACAAGTCATCTGAAAAAGTCGAAGAGAGCCGCGCTGCCAAAACCGGCGATATCCTTGTCATCGACTTTGACGGCACCGTGAATGGCGAAGCGTTCCCCGGTATGAAGGGCAGCGATTTCCCGCTGGAACTCGGCTCGAAGTCTTTTGTTGATACTTTCGAAGATCAATTGACTGGCAGCAAAGTTGGCGACAAGAAAACTGTTAAGGTTACTTTTCCGGCTGACTATGGCCACGACAAGCTGCAAGGCGTGGAAGCCGTTTTCGAGGTTGAAGTTAAAGAACTCCGCCAGTCGGTTGCCGCCAAAGTAGATGAAGAATTCGCCACGAAGCTGGGCTTTGAAAGCTTGGCTAAACTTGAAGAAGCCGTCGCGCAGCAAATCCAGTCTGAATACGACCAGTTGAGCCGCATGAACGTCAAACGTGCGCTGCTCGATCAACTGGACGAGACCCATGATTTTGCCGTGCCGGCCGGCATGGTGCGTGCCGAGTTCATCAACATCTGGCACCAGCTGAACCCCAACAAGCCACACAACCACGATGCCGATGATCACAAGTTCGACTCGGAAGAAGAAAATGCAGAGTACGAAGCCATCGCTGAGCGCCGGGTGAAACTGGGTCTGGTCCTGGCCGAAGTGGGCCGCAATAACAAGATCGAGGTCACCAACCAGGAACTGCAGCAGGCTGTGATTAACGAAGCCCGCCGCTACCCCGGTCAGGAAAAGCAAGTATTTGAATTCTATCAGAAAAATCCCCAAGCCCTTGAGGGTGTGAAGGCGCCGATATACGAAGATAAAGTCGTTGACTTCATTCTGGAAAGATCTAAAGTTGATTCTCGCGAAGTAACGATCGACGAACTGACAAAGGCGGCGGAGCAGGAGGCACCCGTGAAGGGCAAGTCCGGTTCCAAGGCTAAAAAATCCGGTTAATAAAAACAACAAATAGCCGGTCAGCCCCATAGACATGAAGCGCCAAAGCTTTAGATATGGTGGGTGGAAACAGAGTGTGTGCCTAAAAGAAAAACAACGAAAGGCATATGAGAGATGAGCAAACAAAAATTCAATCCGGCTGCCAACGACATCCGCGCAGGCAGCACTGACTTCTCCTTTGAAGGTCTGCCCGGCGCAGAAGCCTATCGTGATAATCCGATGGCTTCTGATGGTAACAAAGAAGCCGAGCGTTTCAGCCCTGAAGCGCTGATGCATAAAAACCGCATTATCATTGTTGCGGGTGAAGTGAACGCGCAGCTGACCTACAGAACCATTCTGTACATTAAGCATCTTGAGGCGATGGACCCAGAAAAACCAATCACCCTTCTTATCAATTCCCCCGGCGGCTCCGTTGTTGATGGCATGGCTATCGTCAATACCGCGCGCCAGTGCAAATGCCCCATCATCACTGTTGGTTCAGGTATGCAGGCCTCGATGGGCTCGATCTTCCTGGCAGCAGGCGATCAGCGCTTTATGCAGCCAAACGCCAAGCTGATGATCCACCAGATCTCGGGCGGCGCTCAAGGTCAAGCGAGCGACATGGAAATCCGCAGCGGTTTCATGACCTCCCTGCACGAAGAGCTGAAAAATCACTATGTCGAGTACATCGGCCTCAACCACAAGTACTGGGATATTGTCATGGAACGTGACACCTGGTTCTCGGCTGAGCAAGCCAAGGCGATCGGCTTCATTGATGGAATCACCGAGGCGCACAAGCCCGGCGGCCGCTATGCCGAAGATGCTAAACGCGACAAGAAAGACGACTTCAACAAGTTCGCGCTTGAAGCCATCTCGAAGATGAGCGCCAAGCAAGTGATCGAAGCTTTGGGCAACGGCCAAGGTGAAGAGCACACGTGGGGTCGCTATCGTCCACAGCTGGCTGTCCGCCTGGCCGAATTCCCTGAATTCTGGACCAAACAGCGCCGTGCCGAAGCGAAACTCGAAGCGGCTAAAACCGGCGCTTCGAATGACGACAACGCCAAAGCACAGCCCGCGGCCACGAAAACCGCAAAAAAAGGCACTGCGCCGAAAGCCTAAGGTCTTATTACGGAAAAAAAAAAAAAAAAGGCCTTTCCGTGGCTTCTCTC
>JAIXUW010000084.1 GCA_027483355.1 Alphaproteobacteria bacterium | reverse complement strand
GTGGCAGGGCTGTTTTGTGACTTGTAAACTCGACGTTGAAATGTGTCTTCAGCGCGGCGGAGAGCCCTTGGATAATATTATCCGGATTGCTGTCAAAGGTGTGGTCGCACTGTTCCACCGCATGATTATAGCGGTTCTTGATGCTGATAAACCCACCACCCTTTTTGATTTGGATCGAGATAACCGAAGTGCCGTAGGCGTCTTGGCGCTGTGCTTTGCCGTTGAAATCTTCGCGGCGAATTTTATCGACGTCTTTTTTCACCGCATGAATGATGTGATAATTCTGATGTCGCGCGGCATCGTTAAAGGTGCAGAGCAGCTCGCCCGGTGCAAAATATTTTTTAATGCTGTTTTGTTTTTCCAGTGTATCGGTATGAAAGGCGTCATAGCCCGCTTGATCCAGCAGCACAAAGGGATCAAGCACCAGCGCATCAACCGGTTTGTCATCGTTGGACGCCAACAGACTCATCAGATACGGCAGCAACGGTGACGCATCACGCCCCGCATGACGCACCATCTCGGCGATGCCTTCAATCTGCAACAAACCGTTGTGATAATTGCGGATCGTTTGTGCAAAGCGCTCACCATTCTGCCGCTTGATCTTTTTATAAACGTCGTCGGTCATCGTTGAAACCAGCCTAAAGGGAAGCCGCGCTTTTTTGGCTTGCCAGAGGTGACCAGCAACGGCGCAAGAGTTAGGGCGCGGATGGACTCTGGCGGGTCTTGCAGGAGCGGCGCGTTCAAGTGCTTCAGCGCGGGCGCAATCTGCAGGCAAGTTTGACCCATTCTTTCCAGGGCGGGCGCATCAAGCTGCATGAGATTTGTGACGTGACGAAGGCTGCCGTAGTCCATATTAACAACCGTTGGGATATGGATTTGCGTCAACACAGGCGCGTACTGAAGGCAGTCTCTAGCTATGTTGCGCAAGACGGGGGCATGGAAGCGCGACAGTGCGTGCGTCGATAGCAAGCAATTAGCCCCTATATTGACCAGACGGGGCAAGTCCAGCGTTTCCAGGGCAAACAGGCTAGTTAAGCAGTTCTCCCCCATGCTGGTCAGCTGTGGCGCTATAAAGGCGGTGAGTGTGGGTGCGTCTTCCAGGCATTGACTCTCCATCGTTTTAAGACAGGGTGCCGTGAATGTTTCGAGGCCGCGGGCCATTTGCAGACAGCCATCCCCCATCGTTATGAGTGCGGGTGCATGAAACGTTTTTAGATGATGGGCCGCACCCAAGCAGCCTTCGCCCATTTCGGTCAGCATCGGCACGTTGATTTCTGTCAGTGCGAAAGTATGCGGTAAACAACCGTTATCGATGATCTGTAGATCGGGAGCACTAAAGCTCTTGAGAAATGTCATATAAAGTAGGCTATGATTATTTAGTGTCGTCATACCGGGTAGATAGAGCTGTGTGATACGGCTTTCTTCGGCGCCGATCAAGATATGGCCGTCCAGCATGAGGTTGCCGCTTTGTACTGACAACCCTTTGTTGCCCCCATAGCAGTCGTTGAAATCGTCTACGAAACCATCGAAGCCATTACTATCGATATGCTGTAGTGTCTTGGTTTTATTATCAAATATAAATTCATCAAAGACGGCATCGCCCGCGGCGCGATCAACAGTATAAATGGTGCCCTCGCTCGCCCAGGCCTGATCGCCGTAGTAAACGTTGTCGCGCTCAAAGTTATATTTAAAAATCTGCCCTTGTATCATCACATAGCCGTCGGGCAAAGCGATCTCACCCGCACTGAACTCAACATTGAAATGATTTCTAAGTGCGTTTGACAATCCTTTGATGATATTATCCGGATTGCTGTCAAAGGTATTGTCGCAATGCTCGACGTTGTGGTTATAGCGGTTTTTGATGCTGATAAAACCACCGCCCTTTTTAATTTGGATCGAGATGACCGAAGTGCCGTAGGCGTCTTGGCGTTCTGCCTTGCTGTTGAAATCTTCGCGGCGAATTTTATCGACGTCTTTTTTCACCGCATGAATGATGTGATAATTCTGATGTCGCGCGGCATCGTTAAAGGTGCAGAGCAACTCGCCCGGTGCAAAATATTTTTTAATGCTGTTTTGTTTTTCCAGTGTATCGGCATGAAACGCGTCATAGCCCGCCTGATCCAGCAGCACGAAGGGATCAAGTACCAGCGCATCAACCGGTTTGTCATCGTTCGACGCCAGCAGGCTCATCAGATACGGCAGCAACGGCGACGCATCACGCCCCGCATGACGCACCATCTCGGCGATGCCCTCGATCTGCAACAAACCGCTGTGATAATTGCGGAGCGCTTGTGCAAACCGCTCGCCATTCTGCCGCTTGATCTTTTTATAAACGTCGTCGGTCATGCGCATGTCCGTGCTGCTGGCACTTGGTCTGGCGGTCGTGCTTAAAAAGAGCACCGCATATATCCTCGCACAATCTGTTTATTATGTCAAATATAGGAGGTGAGGTAAGGGCGCCATCAACGGCGCCCCCAGGCTGTGTACAGCTTAAATGCTTGATATAAATGATTTTTATAATTTTAATCAGCCGTCCATATCCGTTTTATGCTAATATTTCAGAATGCACCCTCATGACGAGACAAACGACCAACCCGCAGTGTCGGCGGCAGAATCCGTACCGGTTGCCGATTTCGGCCGCCGCCGGGTGTCGCGCATTCTGAAGCGCGAACGTCCCCGGGGTGAACAGCATGACCGGCTGGAATTTGATATCGGGAATATCGTTTTTGACATCATGAAAGACTCGCCTTGGAAAGGCACCAGCAGCTTTCATTTAAATCATGGCCGCTTCTTAGATGTCTACTGCAACTGGCGGCGCCATCATATTTGGGCGGGGCGGCTCATCGCGATTTGCTGGAAGCTGCGCAAGGGCCGCACCGCCAATCTCAATTCGCGCTTTTTGGGACGGCCAGGTTAGGCATCACTTAAAACATTGATAATAATAGATTATATTACTGTTCACGCTTTTACAGCCTGCGCGCAGATTATTGCCCCGCCAGGATAAGCCGCGGCGGCCTCAGGCGGCCGGTCTATGAAAATAAAAGACCAAAACTTATCCCCAAGAATCATCCGCTTTATGCTACAACCACGGGCCAGACCTTTCCCCTTTACCGGTTTTCCGGAATGCGATATCAATGCCTATGACTCTCAAACCCCGCTATGATGTGATTGTAATTGGTGGCGGCCATGCCGGTTGCGAAGCGGCCGCCGCCGCGGCGCGCATGGGCGCCGAGACCCTGCTGCTCACCCACAAGCGCGATACGGTGGGCGTCATGTCCTGCAACCCCGCTATTGGTGGTTTGGGCAAGGGTCATCTGGTTCGTGAAATCGATGCGCTCGATGGCCTGATGGGCCGGGTGATTGACCGGGCGGGTATTCAATTCCGGATGCTCAATGCCTCCAAAGGCCCCGCCGTGCGCGGGCCACGGGCCCAGGCGGACCGCAAGCTGTACCGTCAGGCGATGCAGGAAATCTTATTCGACTACGAAAACCTGACCGTGCATGGCGACGGGGCCGAGGATATTTTGCGTGATGCTTCGGGCCGCATTACCGGCTTGGTAACGGCAGCGGGTGATACCATTACCTGCGGGGCGCTAGTGGTCACGACCGGTACTTTTTTACGCGGCATCGTTCATCGCGGCACCAGCACCCATGCGGCGGGGCGGATTGGCGAGGCACCGTCGGTGGGTCTGGCCCTGGCGCTCGATAAACTGGGTTTGCCCCTGGGTCGCCTCAAGACTGGTACCCCTGCCCGCCTCGATGGCCGTACCATTGATTGGGCGGCGACCGAAGAGCAGCCGGGCGACAACCCACCGCAGCCGTTTTCGTTTTTGAACACCTCCGTCGATGTGCCGCAGATCAGCTGCCACATCACCTATACCAGCGCTGCCACGCATCAGATTATCCGCGACAATCTGCATCAGGCGCCGATGTATTCGGGGCAGATCACCGCCTCGGGCCCGCGCTATTGCCCGTCGATCGAGGACAAGGTGGTGCGTTTTGCCGACAAGGACCGGCACCAGATTTTCCTCGAGCCAGAAGGCTTAGATGACCACACCGTCTATCCGAATGGCATCTCGACCAGCCTGCCTGAAGACGTACAAACGCAGCTGATACGCTCCATTCGCGGATTGGAAAAGGCCGAGATTTTGGTGGCGGGTTACGCTATCGAATACGACTATGTCGACCCCCGCGCCCTCAAGCGCACGCTTGAGGTCTCCACCGTCCCCGGCCTATTTTTGGCGGGGCAGATTAACGGTACTACCGGCTACGAAGAGGCTGGTGCCCAAGGTCTGATCGCGGGAGTGAATGCCGCCCTTATGGCGGCTGATCCCGAAAATGTTTCACGTGAAACATTTTGCTTGGATCGTGCCGATGGCTACATGGGCGTGATGGTCGATGACCTGGTCACCCAAGGCGTGACCGAGCCCTACCGGATGTTTACCAGCCGCGCCGAATACCGTCTGCTGTTGCGCGCCGATAACGCTGACCAGCGTCTGACCCCCGCGGGGATTTCAATTGGCTGTGTGGGGGCTGGGCGCAGTGTCGCTTTCCAAGCTAAGCATCAAGCCCTGGCCGAGGCGCGGGTGGCCGTCGATGGCTTGACCATTCTGCCGGTCGAGCTGGCGCGCCGTGGCTTTAAGGTCAATCAGGATGGCGTCCGCCGCTCGGCGCTGGACCTGCTGCGCTACCCCGAGATTGGCATGGAAGACCTGAAAAACATCTGGCCGGAGATTGTGGCCATCCCCCCTGCCATCCTCGAGCAGCTGGAAATTGATGGCCGCTATGCTGGGTATATTCAGCGGCAAGAGGCCGATATTAATGCCTTCCGCCGTGACGAGGCGCTTCTGCTGCCCAAAGATCTGGACTATAAGGCGGTCGGCAGTTTGTCGAATGAAATGCAGGTCAAGCTGGGTCAGCATCGCCCCGATACGCTGGGGGCGGCGGCCCGTATCCCAGGTGTTACCCCGGCGGCCCTGGTCGCCCTGCTGCGCCACGTACGTCGTCGCGATAGAGACAACCCGGAGAGAAACGTTGCCTAACAAACCCCCGCCCCGCCAAAATGTTTCACGTGAAACATTTTCAAAGCCTGCCCCCCTGCCGCCCTCCTTTTCAGCGCAAGAAATTGCGCAATTGGCAGGCCAGCACGGCATCCATCTGGATGACGCCACGGCGGCCAAGCTGGCGCAGTATGACGCCCTGCTGTTGAAGTGGCAGAAGGCTATTAACTTGGTGGGGCCTACCACCATTGATGACCGCGCCAGCCGGCATTTTCTGGATTCTATCCAGCTTTTGAGATACCTGCCGTCAACGGATGTGCGGCTGGTGGATATTGGCTCGGGCGCGGGCTTCCCCGGGCTGGTACTGGCAATGCTAGGATTGCGCGAAGTGCATTTGGTGGAATCTGATATTCGCAAGGCGACTTTCCTGCGTGAAGTTTCACGTGAAACATTTTCGCCCGTCACTATTCACGACCGCCGGGTTGAAGATGTAAAAATTGAAAGCGCAGACGTTCTGACTGCCCGGGCGCTCGCACCGCTGGTCGACCTGCTGGGCTACATGCAGCAGCTGGGCATTACCAAGGGACTGTTTCTGAAGGGCGCGCAAGCGGAGGCCGAGATAGATAAGGCATTGAAAAAATGGACTTTTTCGGTCAATAAATATCCCAGCCTGACCGATCCAGAGGCGCAAATCATTGAAATTACAGACTTAAAACTGAAAGCCTGACGACGTAACGCCCCTGCCCGTTGCAGGCGCGTGGCAAAATGTTTCACGTGAAACATTTTGTGCCCCCTCGACCAATCGTGCTAGAAAGAATCATGACCCAAGCATCGCTGCGCACCACTGAGACCCCTGAGCCTGAGACCCCGCGCACGCGGGTGATCTGCATTTCCAATCAAAAAGGCGGGGTCGGTAAAACCACCACGGCGGTGAACCTGGCCACTGCCCTTGCCGCCGTTGGTAAAACGGTGCTGCTGATCGACCTCGACCCGCAGGGCAATGCCTCGACCGGGTTGGGTATCAGCCGGGATGCGCGCGAAAAGACCACCTATGAAGTGCTGTTTGGTGAAGCCAGCATTGACGAAACCGCTTTGCCGACACGGGTGCCGAATTTATTTATCGTCCCCGCCTCGCTTGATTTATCGGGTGCGGAAATTGAATTGATCAATGTCGATGGCCGCGAATACCGGTTGAAAAATGCGCTCGCCGCAAGTGCACGGTTTTACGACTTTGTTTTGTTCGATTGCCCGCCTTCGCTTAACCTATTGACCTTGAATGCATTTATTGCATCAAACGGTGTTATGGTACCGCTGCAGGCGGAATTTTATGCCCTCGAGGGTTTGAGCCACTTGATGGAGACGGTCGAGCGGGTGCGCGAGCGTTTCAACCCTGAGCTTGACCTGATGGGCATCGTGTTGACGATGACCGACAAACGCAACACGCTGTCGCGCCAAGTGGCCGAGAATGTGCGCGAATATTTCGGCGATAAAGTCTACGAGACGACGATCCCGCGTAATGTGCGCATCTCGGAGGCACCCAGCCACGGTCTGCCGGCGATTGTCTACGACATGCATTGCCCCGGCTCGCAGGCCTACATTCATTTGGCGCGCGAAATCATCCGCCGCGAAAAAGGTCTTGGCCCCGCCGCCCCGCTGCTACCGGGCGAACGCCATATCACTGCCACATCTGTTGAGGAAGAGAGCGACGCATGAGTGCCGATAACAAAAAACGCGGCCTGGGCCGTGGTCTTGATGCGCTGTTTGGCGATGCACGCAGTGCAGGTGCGCCGGCGGAAGTAGCGGCACGCACCGCCGTGACGCGCGGCAACGTGCCAGTACCCACGGGCAATGTTGCGGCCCCTGCCCCAGCACCGATTGTCGGTGAAGCCACGCGCAAAATTTCGGTCGAGCGTTTAACGCCCGGTAAATTTCAGCCGCGTCGTCAATTCAACGATGACGCCATCAATCAACTGGCCGATAGCATTGCCGTGCATGGTATTTTGCAGCCCATCGTCGTGCGGGCACTCGGCAATGCCAACGCGCCCACGGCGGTGTTTGAAATCATCGCGGGCGAGCGCCGCTGGCGCGCCGCGCAAAAAGCGCAACTGCATGAAGTGCCCGTCCTGGTGCGTGATCTCGATGATCAACAGGCGTTGGAATTCGGCCTGATTGAAAACCTGCAACGCGAAGACCTGACGCCTTTGGAAGAGGCAGAAGGTTATCAGCGTTTGATGGATGAATTTGGTCACACGCAAGAAGAGTTGTCGCAACAGTTGGGCAAAAGCCGCAGCCAGATTGCCAATATGCTGCGTCTGTTGAAGCTGCCCGCCGGTATTCGCGCGCGGTTGCAGGATGGATCATTAAGTGCGGGTCACGCGCGCAGTTTGATTGGGGTGAAGAACGCCGAAGAAATCGCGGCCGCTGTGGTGAGCCGTGGCCTGTCGGTGAGGCAGACGGAAAAACTGGTGCAGGCGACGGAAAAGCCCGCGGGCAAGTCGGCAAAAAAACCGGCCTTCCGTCAAAAAGATGTCGATATCCTAGCACTTGAAGAAAAAATTACCCAGCTGCTGGGTCTGCGCGTCGAGATCGACAACAGCGAAGGCGGGCAGGGGACGCTCACCATTCAATACCGCTCGCTCGAGCAATTGGACGATGTGCTGGAGCGTCTGTCGTCGGTGCCGCGGAATTAAAAATTAAAAACAAGTATCGTGCCCCTGCGAAGGCAGGGGCCCAGAGCTATGACTGGATCTCCGCCTCTCGCGGGGAAACGAGGTGGGGCGAACTACGCGCTCTTTCCTCATTCTGAGTGAAGCGAAGAATCTCGCACAGCACGCGAGAGCTGTCGGCTTCGCCTTAGGATGACATTCATCCGTCCTTATCGTCATGCCGCATTTAATGCGGCATACATTGCAGCGGCTGCGGGTAGCAAAGTATCCTGACGCAACCCTCTCCTAGAGGGAAAGGACTTTGTGGAGCGTGCTTCTTTGGGTTAAGCGGCGTCTGAATCGGCGATAGCGGTGAAATCGTCGCGGATGCTTTCTTCGACCCAGGCGGCAACGGGGGTATCGCCAGCGGTGGCGGGGTCTGCTACGCTAGCGGTGACGGGGGGTGTGCCCGTTAAAGCGCAGCCCATGTTGGCAAGCGCCGCTTCGGCGTTTTTGCCAAGTTCATGCGTCGCCGCCTCGTCCGTCGCATAGACGCTTTCAACCAGCGCCGTCTTTTGTTCAAGGTCATAGTGCGCCACCAAAAAGCCAATAACGTTTAGGCTCTCATCGGCGGCGACCAAGGTCAGTTTCTCGGCCGCAGGCAGGACCTCGATGCTCTGGGCATCGAGCTTGCCGGCGCTGTGGGCCAGTTGCTGCAGGGCGGCGGCATCATCGGGTGTGGCGGGACGGATATGCATGGGGTTTTCCTGGGTTACACGGATCTCCCGCGGATAACCGCTGAGATGAAGAAACGTTCCATATGGCCGCCCGCGTAAATCTGTGGAAAAATGCAGCTGAGAGGACACCTATGCCCAAAACCACCATCGCCGTGAGGCTGGCGCGGAAACTGAAAACGCCACGGCGGGTGCAGAAATATTTGCGCCGCCTACCCTATAACCGCGAAACGGCGGGGGAGACGCTGGTCTCGGCCGAGGCGGGGTTAAAGCGCGGCCATCTGCATTGCTTTGAAGCGGCCTTTGCGGCGGCGGCCATTTTAGAACAGCACGGTTATCCGCCGCTGGTGTTGAGTTTGGAAAGCAAAGATCTGCTCGATCATGTGCTGTATGTGTTTCAACAAAATGGCAAGTGGGGTGCCATTGGCCGTTCGCGCGATGAGGGTTTGAACGGGCGGCCGCCGGTTTATCGCTCGGTGCGCGATCTGGTGTGGAGCTATTACGAGCCCTTCGTTGATAAAACCGGCATGATCACCGGCTATCAGGTGGCGAACCTGGATGATATGGGCTGCGACTGGCGGGCAAGCCC
>JAIXUW010000023.1 GCA_027483355.1 Alphaproteobacteria bacterium | reverse complement strand
GATTGTGTGGCGCAGATTATCACCTTTGGCAAGCTGCAGGCGCGCGCCGTGGTGCGCGATGTGGGCCGTGTCTTGCAGATGCCTTATGGGCAGGTCGATAAAATTGCCAAGTTGGTGCCGCAAAACCCCGCCAATCCGATCAGCCTTGAGGAAGCGCTCAGCAGCGAGCCGATGCTGCGCGATGCGCGAGACGCCGACGATCAGGTGCGCAAACTCCTCGATATCGCTTTGCAGCTTGAAGGGCTTTATCGCCACGCCTCGACCCACGCGGCAGGCGTGGTAATCGGTGATAAGCCGCTTGACCAGATCGTGCCGCTTTACCGCGATCCGGGGTCGGTGGTTCCCGCCACGCAATTTAACATGAAAGACGTCGAGAAAATTGGCCTAGTGAAATTCGATTTTCTGGGCCTCAAGACTCTCGACGTTATTCAGGAAGCGATCCGTCTGATCAAGCAGACGACCGGGCTTGAACTCGACCCGCTTAAATTCCCGCTTGATGACAAAGACACCTATAAGCTTTTAGCTAAAGGCGAATGCGCCGCCGTCTTCCAGCTCGAGAGTGCGGGTATGCGCGACCTCTGCCGCCAGATGGAAGTTGAAAACTTCGAAGAAATTTCGGCTATCGTGGCGCTGTTCCGCCCCGGCCCAATGGAGAATATTCCTAAATACCTCGCCAACCTGAAAGGCGAGGAGCAGATCGACTATATGCACCCGCTGCTGGAGCCGGTGACCAAAGATACCTATGGTGTGATGATATATCAGGAACAGGTCATGCAGGCAGCCCAGGTGCTGGCGGGTTATACGCTGGGCGGCGCCGATCTTCTGCGCCGCGCCATGGGTAAAAAAATCAAAGAAGAAATGGATGCCCAGCGCAATATCTTTGTCGAAGGCTGCGCCAAAACCAATAATATCAAACCCGAGCTGGCGACATCTATTTTTGACCAGATCGAAAAATTTGCGGGTTACGGCTTTAACCGCGCCCACTCGGCCGCTTATGCGTTGATTGCTTTCCAGACGGCTTATCTCAAGGCGCATTACCCGGTTGAATTTATGGCCGCCACGATGACGCAGGAGATGAGCGTTACCGATAAACTGGCGATGATCCGCCAGGAAATCCAGCGTATGGGTTTGGTATTACTGCCGCCGGATATCAACAAATCGCTACCGCGCTTTTCGGTTGAACAATTGCCCGACGGTGCCAAAGCTGTGCGCTACGCGCTGGCTGCCTTGAAGGGGGTGGGCGAGGAGGCGATGAAACGCATCGTCGCCGAGCGTGACGAAAACGGCCCCTTTAAGGGGATGCATGATTTTTGCCGGCGTCTGGATACTAAGGCCGTCAATAAGCGCACGATGGAATCCTTGTCAGCCTCGGGCGCCTTTGATTCCTTTCACCCCAGCCGGGCCGATCTTTGTGCGTCTTCCGAGATTTTGCTGCGTTATGCCGCGGCCCACGCTGAAGAAAAGGCCAGCGCTCAGGTGAGTCTCTTTGGTGGCAATAACGAAAGTTTGCCAGCGCCTGAATTGGTCAAGGCTGATAAATGGGAGCCGCTGGAGCTGCTGCGGCATGAATTCGATGCGGTGGGTTTCTACCTTTCCGCCCATCCGCTGGATAACATGGCAAGCCAGCTTGACCGTTTGAAGGTTGTGCCGTCCAGTCAGGTTGAGCAAGCTTTACTGACCGCACCTACCAATCGTCTGCGCATGGCGGGTATTGTCGTACGCAAGCAAGAACGCACATCGCAAAAAGGCAACCGTTTTGCTTTTGTACAGGTCTCTGACCCTTATGGCGTTTTCGAGATGATGGTTTTCTCTGAAACGCTCAATGCCAGTCGCGAATTGCTGGATGCTGGTACACCGATTTTGCTTTCGGTGGAAGTTGACCGCAAAAATGAAGATGAGTTGCGCTATCTCGCCCATAGCATCGAGCCGCTGACATCAGCGGTGCAAAGCATGACGCGACGGATCACCATAGAAGTCGATCGCCCCGAGGCGGTATCGCGCGTGAAAGCGGTTCTCATGGAGGGCGGGCACGGTCGGGTTCAGGCAGAATTGCTGATCCGGACCGCTGATACGCAAACCAGCGTTATTGAATTGCCCGGCGGCTGGGGCGTGGTTGAAGGTACAGGCAAGGCGCTGCGGTCTATCCCTGGCGTCGGCGAAGTCATTGAAAAATAAAGATAGTTAAGAAAACATTAAGTTTTCATAATATTTTATGCTATTCTATACGCATTCGGGGATGAATGCGATGAACGCAGCACAAAATACACAGCACCTTAATCAACCTGCACTTTCGCAGGCGCGTGTCATGGCGACCTGTCGCCAATTGACGAACCCCGCCGTGCGCTTGCCCTTACCCGCTGATTTCCCACCTGTCTTCAATGTCGATTACACGCATCATCTGGGTGAAGTCTTGGCGCGTGCGCTGGCAAAATACGGTGAAACGCCCGAGACGGTGAAGCGCCTGACCGTTGCTTTCCCGCATAAAGATCCCGATTTATTTCCCTACCACAATAACTTGGCCGATTTCACGGCACAAAAACTCGTGGGAGCTTTAAAAGCTGTAACGCATCGTGAGGCGGTAATCGAAAAAGCCGATGGTATTTGCGAAACAGTGCATCTGGGTCGTTCCGAAAACCAGTGCATCCTACACGCGCTTACCCAGCGTCAGATTTATCGTTTTAACGAGGATGAACAACAAACCCCGCTGTCATTTATCACCTCAAATAATCAACCGCACTATTTTGTCTTGGCCGATTCCTGTGTAGAGCAGGGCACAACCCTGGCTAATTTAGCCAGCTATATTCAGCACAACGGCGGCCGTGTTCTTTTTGCCGTCTTTAACGGCATTTCGGCGCAATTGGTACCTCAACGG
>JAIXUW010000253.1 GCA_027483355.1 Alphaproteobacteria bacterium | reverse complement strand
CTTACCAGGCCTTGACATGCCCTCTATGATTTCCAGAGATGGATTTCTTCACTTCGGGTGGGAGGAGCACAGGTGCTGCATGGCTGTCGTCAGCTCGTGTCGTGAGATGTTGGGTTAAGTCCCGCAACGAGCGCAACCCCTTTTATCAGTTGCCAACACGTAATGGTGGGAACTCTGATGATACTGCCGGTGATAAGCCGGAGGAAGGCGGGGATGACGTCAAGTCCTCATGGCCCTTACGGCCTGGGCTACACACGTACTACAATGGTGGTGACAGTGGGCTGCTAACCAGTGATGGTATGCGAATCCCTAAAAGCCACCTCAGTTCAGATTGTTCTCTGCAACTCGAGAACATGAAGTCGGAATCGCTAGTAATCGTGGATCAGAATGCCACGGTGAATACGTTCCCGGGTCTTGTACACACCGCCCGTCAAGTGATGGGAGTTGGTTTCACCCGAAGGCGGGGCGCTAACCTAGCAATAGGAGGCAGCCGACCACGGTGGGATCAGCGACTGGCACTAAGTCGTAACAAGGTAGCCGTAGGGGAACCTGCGGCTGGATCACCTCCTTTCTAAAGTTCGCTTTAGCGTCATCTGCCCGTGATAGGGCAAGATAGACCGCTGTCTTCGTATCTCTTCTTGGTTTTTTGACTCTTTGTCGTCGGGCATTGCTGCTTGGACAAGATGGGCTTGTAGCTCAGTTGGTTAGAGCGCACGCTTGATAAGCGTGAGGTCGAAAGTTCAAGTCTTTCCAGGCCCACCATCCTAAATCTACGACGATGAACGGGGGTGTAGCTCAGCTGGGAGAGCGCCTGATTTGCATTCAGGAGGTCATCGGTTCGATCCCGTTCACCTCCACCACTTAAAAGTGGTGGATTTGATAAAGTCAAAAAACATCAAGGGAATTTATAGTTTCCCTGTTCCTTTAAACGAACAGGGCGATTGACCTCTTGTCGATCACGGTTATTGAACATTGTAGAAACATGAAAACTGACACCGTTGTCAGATTGAAACCATCCTTCGGGATGTGATTGATCTGATAACCGCGAAAGATAATCTGCATATGCCTTTGCCGGCATATGCGCCAAAGATTATCTTCAAAGCAACTTCGTATAGAGTGAATTCAATGCAGTAGATTTATTTCTACGCATGATTTTCGATTCAAGCGTTATGAAGGGCATCTTGAGGATACCTTGGCTCTAAGAGGCGATGAAGGACGTGATACGCTGCGATAAGCGTCGGGGAGCTGCGAATAAGCTTTGATCCGATGATTTCCGAATGGGGAAACCCACCACTTCGTGTGGTATCTACCAGTGAATACATAGCTGGATGAAGCAAACTCAGGGAATTGAAACATCTTAGTACCTGAAGGAAAGGACATCAACCGAGACTCCGTTAGTAGTGGCGAGCGAACGCGGACCAGGCCAGTGGTCTAATTGTAAGAATCAGAATTGTCTGGAAAGGCAAGCCAAAGTGGGTGATAGCCCCGTATGAGTAGAAAGCAGTTAGATCCTAGAGTAAGGCGGGACACGAGTAATCCTGTCTGAACATGGGGGGACCATCCTCCAAGCCTAAGTACTCCTTAGAGACCGATAGTGAACTAGTACCGTGAGGGAAAGGTGAAAAGAACCCCGATGAGGGGAGTGAAATAGACTTGAAACAAGATGCCTACAAGCAGTGGGAGCCCCTTTATGGGGTGACCGCGTACCTTTTGTATAATGGGTCTGCGAGTTAGTCTTTCTAGCAAGCTTAAGCCGATAGGTGGAGGCGAAGGGAAACCGAGTCTGAATAGGGCGACAAGTTAGAAGGATTAGACCCGAAACCTGGTGATCTTACCATGGACAGGATGAAAGCAAGGTAACACTTGCTGGAGGTCCGAACCCGTACCTGTTGAAATAGGTTGGGATGATCTGTGGTAAGGGGTGAAAGGCCAATCAAACCGGGTAATAGCTGGTTCTCCGCGAAATCTATTTAGGTAGAGCCCTATGCCATTTACCCTCGGGGGTAAAGCACTGGATAGACTAGGGGGTCGCAAGACCTACCAAATCTAACCAAACTCTGAATACCGAGGAGTATTACCATAGGAGTCAGACGGCGGGTGATAAGGTCCGTCGTCGAGAGGGAAAAAGCCCAGACCGACAGCTAAGGTCCCTAAGTCATGGCTAAGTGACGTTTAAGGATGTGGAAACTCCAAAACAACCAGGAGGTTGGCTTAGAAGCAGCCATCCTTTAAAGAAAGCGTAATAGCTCACTGGTCTAAATAAGAGTTCCCGCGCCAAAGATGTACCGGGTCTTAAGCCATGCACCGAAGCTTCGGGTGTGCACTTTACTGTGCACGCGGTAGCGGAGCGTTCCGTAAGCCTGTGAAGTTATCCCGTCAGGGGTGATGGAGGTATCGGAAGTGAGAATGCAGACATGAGTAGCGACAAACAGGGTGAGAGACCCTGTCGCCGAAAGCCCAAGGGTTCCTGCGCAAGGTTAATCCACGCAGGGTGAGTCGGGTCCTAAGGTGAGGCCGAAAGGCGTAACCGATGGCAATCAGGTTAATATTCCTGAACCCGCTGGTGAGTGACGGAGGACGGAAGCTGTTCGATCTTATTGGATTGATCGGGCAGCCTAGTACTCCCTGGAAATAGCCCCAGCATATGGTCCGTACCCCAAACCGACACAGGTGGGCTGGTAGAGTATACCAAGGCGCTTGAGAGAAGAATGTTGAAGGAACTCGGCAAATTACATGCGTAACTTCGGGATAAGCATGCCCCATTTCGACGCAAGTCTTGATGGGGGACACAAAAATGGTGGTGGCGACTGTTTATCAAAAACACAGGGCTCTGCAAAGTCGTTTAAGACGACGTATAGGGTCTGACGCCTGCCCGGTGCCGGAAGGTTAAAAGGAGGAGTGCAAGCTCTGAATTGAAGCCCCGGTAAACGGCGGCCGTAACTATAACGGTCCTAAGGTAGCGAAACTCCTTGTCGGGTAAGTTCCGACCTGCATGAATGGCGTAACGACTTCCACACTGTCTCCAACATTTCCTCAGCGAAGTTGAATTCTCCGTGAAGATGCGGAGTTCCCGCGGCTAGACGGAAAGACCCTATGAACCTTTACTATAACTTTGCAGTGGCATTAGAAATGACATGTGTAGAATAGCTGGGAGACTTTGAAACCTGGGCGCCAGCTCGGGTGGAGTCGAAATGTG
>JAIXUW010000343.1 GCA_027483355.1 Alphaproteobacteria bacterium | reverse complement strand
CTTCACGACGATGTCAGGTCGCAGCGTTGATCTTTACATCTATACGGACCACGGTAATGCGGCGCGTTGCCACCACGCCATGACATCCCTGAAAAAGTCGATGCTTTGGGACGAAGAAGCCTATGGGCGTGAATACGATCTGGATATTTTTAATATCGTTGCGGTCAATGACTTCAACGCCGGCGCAATGGAGAATAAATCGCTCAATATCTTTAACAGTAAATTGGTTTTGGCCGACCCGGAGACGGCGACTGATACCGACTATCTGCTGATCGAGGCGATTATTGCGCATGAATATTTTCACAACTGGTCGGGTAATCGGGTTACATGTCGTGACTGGTTTCAGCTGAGCCTGAAAGAAGGCTTTACCGTCTACCGCGAATTGCAGTTTTCCGGCGAGATGAATGACCGCGATGTCAAGCGCATCGAAGATGTGGAATTGCTGCGTAACCGCCAATTCCCGGAAGACGCCGGGCCACTGGCCCACCCCATCCGCCCCGATAGCTTCATCGAGATCAATAACTTCTATACACCCACCGTCTATGAGAAGGGTGCAGAAGTTATTGGTATGCTGCATACCCTGATGGGCGATGCAGCATATCGAGCGGGATGCGACCTCTACTTTAGCCGCCACGATGGCCAGGCGGTTACCTGTGATGATTTTCTCGCCTGTATGCAAGCCTGTACGGACATAGACCTCGAGCAGTTTTCTTTGTGGTACAGTCAGGCGGGTACGCCTACGGTCACGGCTCAACACCGCTATGACATTGCGCAAAAAAAGCTGGTTTTAAGCTTGACGCAACAGACAGCGCCGACACCAGGACAGTCTGAAAAACCACCACTGCATATCCCGGTCAAGATTGGGCTGATTGCCAAAAGCGATGGCCGTGATCTGCTGTCACCCGCCACCCAAGTGCTGCACTTACGTGAACAGCAGCAAGATTTCGTTTTTGAAAATATCAGCGAGGATGCCCTACCCTCTTTCCTTCGTGGTTTTTCTGCCCCGGTTAAACTGGTAACCGACTTAACCGACGATGATTTATTCTGGCTGATGGCGCATGACAGCGATGGCTTTAACCGTTGGGATGCCGGTCAAACCGCATTACAGCGGCTTTTATTGCGCAACACCGCCAGCGGCGAATACGGTTATCTGCCCGATAGCGCAAAAAATGTCTTTCAAAATCTACTCGAAGAACATGGTGGCGACACACATTTACGCGCCATGGCACTTACCTTGCCCAGCGAAAACTATCTAGGCCAGCTGATGCCGATGATTGACGTCGATGGCATTCATGCCGCCCGCCGGGGACTGATGCAGGTCATCGGCGAGACGTTCTATCAAAAGTGGCAAGAGATTTATCGGGCGTTAACGCCATTGGCTGGAACAATCTACCAGCCCAACCCGCAACAAATAGGCGCGCGGGCGCTGCGTAATCTCGCTTTACGCTATATTCAGGCGGCCAAACCCGCTGATGCGGCATTGTTGGCAAGCGAACAATATCATGACGCCCGGAATATGACCGACCGGATAGGTGCATTGAAGGTTTTAGCCGACCTAGATACGCCGCAAAGCACGCAAGCCTTGAGCGGTTTTTACGATTTTGCCAAAAACGATCCGCTGCTTTTGGATAAATGGTTTGCAGTGCAGGCTCTGGCCGATCACCCAGATAATGTTGGCAGGGTGGCAAGCCTTACGCAGCATCCCGACTTCACCCTCAAAAATCCCAATCGCCTGCGGTCGCTGCTGGGCAATTTTGCCCATGGCAATCCCGTGCATTTCCACCGGGCTGATGGCCAGGGGTACCGGCTGCTCGCTGATGCGGTGATTGCGGTTAATCGCCTTAATCCGCAGGCCGCCGCCCGAATCGTAGCTCCCCTTGGCCAATGGCGGCGCTATGACGCCCAGCGGCAGGCCTTGATGGAAGCTGAATTGAGACGTATCCTTGCCGAGAAGGATATTTCCAACGACCTCTATGAAATTATCAGCAAAAGCCTGGGTTGACCACGATGACTGATCAGACAAAGTATTGCCCCATCTGCCGTGAAACCGCGGTGCCCTATATGCTGGGGGATAAAGAAGGCTATCGTTATGAGGCCTGTCGGGCCTGTGGCTCGGCACAGCTCGAGCCCTTTCCGACCCAAAGCGCGATTGAGGCTTTTATTGCCGATGTTGATGCGCAGCTGGTTCACATAGCACGACCAGAGCAGCGTATCTCCACCATCGAGAAAATTTTAAAAAAGACGCTCCCCCCGGCAACACCTGGTAAAACCCGTCTGTTGGATGTCAACGCGCTCCATGGTTACGCAACTCAGGCTGCGCGTAATTTGGGCTATCAAACCGTGGGAATCAACACCTGGCAATATGCCCACGAATTTGCGGTCAAGCATTTCGGAGAAGGCGGTTTCATGCATAGCCGTATGCAAGATTATGTCGAAACACAGTACACCAAAGCCAACGTCATCCTTTGCGCTAAAATTTTCAGCCAGCAAACAGATCAGGAATCCTTTACCCAAGCCCTCAAACAGGCATTGGCACCGGGTGGCGTAATTTACATTGAAGAGGACGATGGCAATCATCTGAATACACCGCGCGATTTGAACGGCTGGCCCGTTGTCGAGCCGCCCCTTACCTGCACGCTGTTGGCCAAAAAAGGGATGCAGAAAATTTTGGCGCGCCATGGGTTGCGGGTGCGCAAATCCTTTTTCACTTGGGCACCCTATATGCGCCTGTTGGTCGAACACGCCAAATGACGGCGCGACGGCAACCCTGCATCGGTTTTGACTATGAAGACAGCGCTGGTATGCCGTGCTGTGGCATCGACGAGGCAGGGCGCGGCCCCTTGGCGGGTCCGGTGGTGGCCGCTGCCGTCACGCTCGACCGGGCGAATTTGCCCAAATCTATTCTGAAAACCATTAATGACAGCAAAAAACTAACGCCTCAGCGCCGCGCCGAGATTGCAGCGGTCCTACCCGATTACGCCGATACCGCCATCGGCGTCTGTAGCGTTGCGGAAATAGACACGATGAATATTTTACGCGCGAGCCTGGAGGCAATGCGGCGTGCCTATGCCGGGCTGCAATCCCCCCCGCCGCTTGCCTTGATTGACGGCAATCAAAAACCGCCGATTATGTCTTGCACGGTGAAGACAGTGGTGAGCGGCGATGCCTTATCATTTTCAATCGCCGCTGCCTCCATTTTGGCAAAAGTCCATCGTGATAAAATCATGCAGGATCTTGCCGAAGCCCACCCGCATTATGGCTGGGCGCGCAATGCCGGGTACGGCACCCGCCAACACCTGGAGGCCATTGAAATACATGGCATTACTGATCATCACCGGCGTTCTTTTGCCCCCATTACTAAACAATTGGTTAAACTAAACACTGTAAACAATTGAAATATATAGACTTTATTTTCGATTTTAGTTGACGGCGAGTCCCACATGAATCATGATTCTCTTAAGAGGGAGTTCATATTCATCATGAAAACAATCGATAAGAGCATTGTAAAAAATAAAAAATCCGCCGCGAAAAGCAGTGACGACGCCGTCACGCGCAACCGCATTCTGGCCGGTGACTGTGTCGACGTGATGAAAAGCCTGCCCGCCCGCAGCATTGACGTTATTTTTGCCGATCCCCCCTATAACCTGCAGCTGGGCGGCGAACTTACCCGCCCCGATAACAGCCGCGTCAATGGCGTCGAGGATGCCTGGGATAAATTCGACAGCTTTGCCACCTATGATAAATTCAGCCGCGAATGGCTGCTGGAAGCGCGCCGCCTGCTGAAGGACGATGGCGCTATCTGGGTGATTGGTAGCTACCATAATATTTTCCGCCTTGGTGCGATGCTGCAAGATTTGGGGTTCTGGATTTTGAACGACATTGTCTGGCGCAAAACCAACCCGATGCCCAATTTCCGGGGTCGCCGCTTTACCAACGCCCATGAAACCATGATCTGGGCCGCCAAATCGGAAAGCGCCAAATACCGCTTTAACTACGACGCCATGAAGGCGCTGAACGAAGATTTACAGATGCGGTCTGACTGGACCATCCCGCTTTGCACCGGGGCCGAGCGCCTGAAGGGCAGCGACGGCAACAAAGCCCACCCCACACAAAAGCCGGAAGCGCTTTTGCACCGGGTTATCCTTTCATCTACCGATGTGGGGGACGTTATTCTGGACCCCTTCTTTGGGACCGGGACCACCGGGGCAGTCGCCAAAAAGCTTGGCCGCGACTACATCGGTATCGAGCGGGATAAAGAATACATCGCCCATGCCAAAGCCCGTATTGCCGCCATTAAAACTGGCGACGATAGCAGTATGCTGAGACCCATCGAAAAGCGTCAGGAACCGCGCGTACCCTTTGGCCAGGTGGTTGAAATGGGCCTTCTGGAGCCGGGCACCACCCTTTTTGACCACTCACGCCGCTATTCGGCACGGGTGCGTGCCGACGGCAATCTGGTGGCGCGCAACCACATTGGTGATCATAAAGGCTCTATCCACAAAGTGGGTGCGGCGCTGCAGGGCCTGCCTTCATGCAATGGCTGGACGTTCTGGCATTTCGACAACAAGGGCAAGACCTTGCCTATTGATGTGCTGCGTCAGGAAATCAGATCACAGATGGGGCCAGAGGCTTTATAGACAGCCAGCGTCTTAGCCCAGCGGGTAAGACGCAATCCACATGGTCAGATCACGGTCGAGAAAGAAATCGATCTTTTCAAGATGCCCTACCAGATCGGCGCGCCAGGCCTCGCCTTTCGAGTTTTTGACCAGGCGCGGTTGATCGACGACGCGAAAGCGAAAGCGCACGAAAACGCTGCGATCTGTAACGCCCCGCGCCTTCAGCTTGGTCAACAAAGCTTCGGCGCGTTCCGGGGTCATGTTAATTCTGGTCATGCTGAGGGGCGTATTCAGCTGCAAACCGATAACCGTCGGAAAAAAAGGCTTCAAGGTTTTATCATGCTCGCGGTCGCCCGTGCGACACTGCACCGGATTAGACATCTGCGTGGTAATGACTTCCATGTTACCGACGTTGTCAAAGCGCGTTTGGCGGGTCAACGGGAAATGCTGGCCGCTAAAGTTATATTCATCCAGACGAATGAGACCACTGTATTCGTAGAAAATACGATAGGATTCTTTTTGATTAAGGACGCGCTGCTGCACTTTTTTGCGCACTTCGTTCCAGGCAAAGTCATCTGTATATAATTTTTTGTAAGCGCTGCATTCAATAAGCTTGGTGTATTCATCCAATACATCGGTCTTATTAATATCATAAGTACCCAAGACAATAATTGTTTGGATCATTTCACGGTAATCGGGCGCGGCATAACCTTCGATGATGTTATCCTGCAGGGACCTCTTCGCGGTCGGTGCCGCAACCGGTGCTGCAGCCGTTTGCGCGGGAACACCCTCCTGCGCTAGAGACGGCTGCGGGTGAGACAACAAAAAACCCACCAACACAACGGCACACATCCCGGCCTTGCGAAAATCAATATGACGATGCATGTGCTAACTATCCTTTCGGGCGCTATAATTTCTCGCTAAGTTTAAAAAGCAGCGCGGTAAAACTCAACCGTTGCGACGACGCCCCTGTGGCGCCACCAACGTCAAAGCCTTGAGCATGACAGTGGGAATTCCATAGTCTTCGAGCGTTTTCAGACCCACCCATTTTCGATTATTCCCCGCCGCCAAGTCTTTGGCGACCGTTCCTGTAACAGTACTATGCCATACTTGCAGCCGCAGTTCAAAATGGGTCAGGATATGTCTTATTTCGCCGATAGCTGCGAAGTCGCGCCCCGTCAGTCCCTTCCGCGCAATATTCGCCTCTTGGCGGACCTTGGTATCTGTGCCGTTGCTGTGTGTATCAACACCGCTTTGCCATACACTTGTGGGGAATTGATACATGCCCCCGTATAAACCCTTCGCCTCGCGCTTTTCGATCAGCACAGACTGATCCGCGCGCTGCAGAATATAAACATGCCCATAGCGCACCGGGCGTGCTTTTTTGGGAGTCTTGTGCGGTAGTTCGTTTTGAATACCCAAAGCATAGGCACGGCAGGTCTTTTGCCAGGGACAAATGCCGCATTGCGGATTGCGTGGGATGCAAATAGTGGCACCCAGCTCCATAAATGCCTGCGTGAAATCGCCCGGCCTTGCAACCTTGGCCGCAATTTCGGCCGCGCCCATCCGCAATAAGGGCTTGGCTGCGGGCAATGGTTCTTCGATCGCCAAAACACGCGCCACCACCCGTTCGACGTTGCCATCGACCGCCACGGCCGGCAGATCAAAAGCGATCGAGGCAATGGCCGCCGCCGTATAAGGGCCAACGCCCGGTAAAGCCAAAAGCCCGTCGATGGTTTCGGGGAACCCCCCTGCCTTGGCAACCACTTTGGCGCAGGCGTGAAGATTGCGCGCGCGGGCGTAATAGCCAAGGCCAGCCCAGGCCGCCAGAACATCATCAAGCGACGCCGCTGCCAGTTGCTGAACGCCGGGCCAACGCGCGACAAAGCGGCTGAAATAAGGCCCCACCGTTGCCACTGTCGTCTGTTGCAGCATGATTTCGGACAGCCAGACATGATAAGGATCGGGCCGCTGTCCGGCGGTGGCGCGCCACGGCATCACGCGCCGATGGCGGTCGTACCAAGCCAGCAGCGCTTTTTGCATAGCTAATGCATTGATTTTTTTGTTTATTTTGGGTTTCTTTAAAGTTGACATAACATAAAGTCGCTTATAAACTGAGCTCTTCACCTTAGCCTTAAAAAAGCCCCTGGGGCAGAGAATTATTTGCATGGTCCGACAGCCCAAACCAAACGCGTTTTTCGATGAAGAAGGCATGATGAACCGTGTGCGCAAAGGCGAGATTGAACGCTTGCGTCGCTATTTCGACCTGAGCCTGCAGGGCGAAGCGGTCTACCGCCCCACCTGGCCACACCTCAAGCTTGCGCTTGAACAAAACAATCTGCCGATGATGCGTCTGCTGGTCACGTGGGGTGCCGCCCCTACTCCCGATGATTTACAGGCCTTGGCCGATGAACAAGGCGATGCGGCGCAGGCGGCGTTTAAAAAACTGCGCGTAGCGGGCCTTGATCTGCGGCAACTACCGCCACCTTCTCGCCCCGCTGGATCGGTTAAAAAAAATATCCCTGATGTGGCGGCCATACCCGCCGAATGGAAACAGGTTTTAGCAGCCTTTCACAACAACGGCGCGCCCGAAGCAATGATTGTCGGTGGCGCTTTGCGCGACACCTTTAATGACCGCGCTGTTAAGGATGTCGACATCTTTGTGAAAGCCCCCATGTTCGGAAATCGTAAAAAAATGCTCACCAAGATTTTCGGCGCCTGCGGTTTTAAGATCCAAATGGAATATTATGATGATTATTCGGGGCGTTCCATTTCCTATGCATCTTTGCAGCCACTAAATAAAATACGCAACGCCTATGACCGGGAAAAATCGGCATTTGGTCGTATTGATGCCTGGCGCGTGGTAGCTGGCCCCCAAGCAACCGAATACAACATTGTTTT
>JAIXUW010000115.1 GCA_027483355.1 Alphaproteobacteria bacterium | reverse complement strand
TACTGCAAGCGGGCGACCGTTCTCGTCAAACTCCTGATTACGGTCGTAGTCAAGGTCTGCAATAGGCTGACCACAGTTAGAGCAGATGTATTTGCCCTGGAACACCCCCTTGCTGTAATTGAGAATCAGCTCCTTGTGAATGGTCTCCTTTTCAAGCGGATAGAGGAACTCGCGCAACAGGAGGACTTCGTGGTAGCATAGCAGATGGTGTGGAGTCTTATCTTCCGAGCTCGAGCAGATAACCCAGTTGTCCCGCACATCCTTCTGATACAGGGCCAAAAACCGCGCCAACGCCTTCATCCGGTCACTGGGGTCCGAAATCTTGCGGATAGCAGTTAGACTCTGAACATGGGGGCAGCGAATGGGCGTCGGCTCATCTCCAGCAAACTCCTTGGTCATGACACGGTCAAGTGCATTCTTGAGTGCCCGCAAGAACTGGTCGCGCACCACGCGATTCCGCTCGCGCGCGAGTGGAACCGGCTGGCCCGCAAGTGCGGTCACGAGCAGGTCCTGAAGGCCGGCAGCACATCCCGCGAATAGGGCGATATCATTCTGCCGATAGGAAGGAATGCGATTTTGTAGCTGTGTAACTGTATCTGCAAGGAGTGGCTCCGAGGTGAGTGTGGCCATGAAATCCTCCAGCGCCTCTCCCTGGAGAAACGTATCATTCTGCGTATTAAGATTTGCCAACGCCTTCTTTGAAGCCTCCACAGCCTCTGTAATTGCCTGGCGTAACAGCGCCTGGTATGTCTTAATCTTCTCCACAAGAACTGCCTGCTGCTCGCTGGTGAGCTCCCGCTGTGTGAGCCCCAGATTTTTCAACTCAACAATCGCATCTCCAAGACCAGCAACATGAATCGGTTGTGCTTTCAGCCAATCATCAATTGCTATATTTCCAGATGTATTGCCACCCACACCAATTGAGAGAATTCCGCCCGCTGTTGCCACCTCAGGCAGGCCCCCTGTCTTTTGTAGCAGCTCAAGAAGTGTTTTACGGTCCACAGCACTGTAGGCAATATCCTTCATCAGCCGCCCTGACCGTGTTGAGCCGAGGTGTTGCTCCATCGACAGTGGAAAGATAAGCTGAGTGAGAATTACGCCTTCGTCTCCTGATTCAATCCGTCGCAGCCCCTCCTTTTGCTTCAGCCGTGTGTTACGCGGTCCAATACCCTTGAGCAGAGAGAGACGCACTTTTCCTACACTGTCCGCGGTGAGTAGGGGTATCTTCTTCCCCTTTTTGCGTTTTACAACTATCTCTTCACCGGTCCCTGCGGCCTCTTCACCTTCTGCGGCACCTTCTGCAGCGGGCTCCTCGAGGCCATCCAGCTCACCTGCTGGGGCTGGCTGTGCTGCCGCAGCCGCCGCCGCTGCGGCATCATCCTCCGCAGCACCCTCTGTTGCCGCGGTTGCCTCTTGAAGAAGTGTGCCACGCTTTGCCTTGTTCGGTAGCCATCCAGGAAGACCATCCACCACAAGGTCGAGGTCAGTTCCATCATCATTCTCACGTGGCGCTGGTGCACGCAGAAACTCCTTATCTCCACGGAAGACGGTCGTATCTCCTGGTCCCCCCTGGCTGTCCCACGGACTCAAAAAGCGTTTGAAATACGCCTCCCAGCTGAGATACCACATAGGAAGTGCGTCGGGTGTCGTGGCCATCTCTGCAACACCACCAATCTGCGTATTCAGATACTCGATGGAGCCGCGTAGTGCGTCTCCAAATCCTTCCATAGCCACTGCGGCACCAGGAATCTCTTTTGGAACGGGCGCATCCGGCGCACTCGGACTCGGGTCTAACAGAAGATTTCGCTTCGCATCGAGCACCGGTCGTGCGAGTGGTATATCTCCCCTATCGAGCAACTCCGCCACAGTTTGAAACGATGTGGGGCGTTTTCCTAGAGGAGTCGCATCCTCTCCGTAGAGCACCAGCTCATTTCGCAGCATTAAACACTGCTCCACCAGCGTGCGGATAGCCTTGCGCTGGCGTGGAACCTTCTGCATCGCGGGGCTGAGCTCCTTCAGGAACTCCTCAATCGCATCGTTTCGCTGAATAGCATCGGAATAAAGCAGCTCCGTTTCAGGAATCTCCTCCAGGCCTGAAAAGAATAGCTGCTCCGCGGCCTCTGGCTCAGGGACATCACCGAATCCGTCATCCTCCTCTAAAGGTGCGTCTTCAGGACCAGCGGGCTCCAGCTCAGATGGAGGTTGGCGCGCGCGCAGAACAGCAAAGGGCGCATCACGCGGTATACCGAACCCCTCACTGAAGTCGAGCTCAAGCTCTGCACCGGTGGAGTCGACCAGCTTCAGGCGGTCAGCCTCTTCATCCACCTCTTTTATGATATATTGGGGTCCAGGGTTTCCCTCGGCGTCAAATGTATCCACCTGGGCATCGGCATGGGCGTCGAGTTGGGCTACAAAGGAATCTGTTGTGCGTCGTGAAAGGGGGTAGGTGGCTTCAATTCCTAGCTCAGGGTCAAAGTCGCCATCAATGATATCAAATGTAATGAGGCGGTCTGAGGTTCCATCAGCAAGAATACTCATTCTCGATTCATCCATGTAATAGATGCGGCCTCTTGTTCCATCTTTTAAGCCACCGAGAATGAGCACTCGGTCACCCAGCTCGAGAGGTGCGAGCGCTTCTTGTTCGGGGTCCATACTCCTACCCAGGCCCTAGAAACCCGGCGCGGCTGAAAAATTGCGTGCCCGCCTAAGGTCACGCGGCATGGTATAGCCTAGAAGTGAGAATGGCACCTATCGTGAACACCTTCTTTCGCAGCCTCATCGAGCGCTTTCCTACGTGGGCGGAGCTGAAAGCCCATCTGGAGTCTACAGAGGGTGGTGCGCTGCGCGTGATTGAGACGCCCGAGTCCGGATATGCCGTCATTCGCTATGTCAAGGGGAAGTCGATGATGGGCGAGGCGGCGCTGGGCGTTGGCCAGTTCCGCTCGGTGGTCTGGGATACGGCCTCGAACCGCCCTGTGTCTGTTGCCCCTGTGAAGGCTACGGAGGGCGCGCCGCCCACGGGTGTGCCGCTG
>JAIXUW010000045.1 GCA_027483355.1 Alphaproteobacteria bacterium | reverse complement strand
CAACAATCGCCGGTGAAAAATTTGCCGTGGTCAAACATGATGCGGATGCTCCGTCCGACAGCTTTCAGACAAGCACGCATGCCGTAGAAAAAAGCGTGCAGCGTTTTACCAATGTCAGTACTGAAGAAGCCAAAAGCTTTCACCCGGCGGAAGCGGCACGTGCCGCTGTGTTGCAGGATGAAATAGACGAACTTCGCCGACAAAACCGCGAATTGCTGATGCAGCGTCAAGCTATTGATAATCAGCTGTTAGCCGCCCCCGCAGCGGAAACGCACATACCGGCCTCGCCCGTTATCCAGCGCAGCGTCAAAAATATCAGCTGGCCCGCGTCAGAGAAATTTGACGATATGGTCGCCACCTATCTGACGACCGAGGCCGCGCGTTGCCAGGCAGATTTCGCGCAGACACAAGGGCGTACCTACCAGACGGCAGAAGGATCTATCCGCGAAACGGAAATTGCCTGTCTGGGCACCCCTGCCGCTTTGGGCGGTGCCACGCGTGATTACGCGGCGGCTCTGTTGTTTGCAGGCGGGCAGGGGGAAATTCAGATCGTGATGTTTCAAGGGCCGGCCGGTTTGATTGAACAGGCCCTGGCCGAGCGCACTCAGGCATTAACCGACATGGGTATTCAGCCTTAAGACGGTTTACCCGAGTTTGACCCGATAATAGCGGTTGCATGCGTCGGTCAGGGCGTCGCGGAGTGCTTTGCCTTTAGGGCCGCCGTCACCATTCATGGCATTTTTAATGATGATGTGAATGGTTTTGATGTAAGCATCCACAATCTCGATGGCGTTTTTATCGAGATGGTCGAGTGTTTCCAGAAAATTAACGAGCGTGTTGCAGATTTCCGTGATCAGGGTGTATTTGAACATACCCCCTTGTGCTTTCATCTGCATGGCGGGGTACATCATCGCCTCTAATGCCTCGGGTCCGGTGGCCTTGCCGCTGCGCGCCTCATCAAAGGCTGCTTTTAATGCATTCAGTAAGGGCATAGCGATAGTACGAAAATCGGTGACGCTGGCGGTCACCTCAAGGGCGCGCTGCGCCGAGCGAATTTGCTGTGTATCAATGCCCCCGCTGCCAACCGCTGCCTTCAGCTTATTGGGCGGGGTGATCAGTTCTGCCGCGGCGGCGCGTTGAGAAGCTGTCATGGGCTCTTGCATATCCTTATCTGTCACGCTTTAAGCTCACTTTTTATGATCAGAAGGCTGGCGATCTCGCATCTCTCTTGCCTTTTCAGAGGCAAATCGGGGACGGTCTGCTTCACCAGGTTCATCTCGCCGTTCAGGTCCTTGATAATCGCCATCTTTTTTGCGACGACGGTCGGGCCCGAAGTAGTTTTCATTCTTTACAAAGCTGCGAGGCGCTTCAATCAGTTGTTCAATTCTTTGATACAAAGCGTTGGCAGTAAAGGGCTTAACTAGAAATTCAGTGATGCCAGCATCGCGTGCTGCGATCACGCGGCGCTTTTGGCTATACCCTGTCATCAGAATAATCGGCACGAAAGGGTTAGGGGTCTCCGCAGAGCGGCGAATTTTTTTCGTCAGTTCCATACCATTGTTGGGTTCTTCTAGCCAGTCTATGATCACAAGATCGGGGTTTAAGCGACACATCCGCATAAAGCCGTCATCAAAACCAAAGGCTGAATAAATCTGTGTGACGCCAAACGTCTGTAAAACCGACTTGGTCAAATCGAACATCGGTTTCGAATTTTCGATCACCAATACAGTAATGTTCTTGAATTGATAGGCCATGGGGGCGTTTTCAAACCTGGTTAAGTTGTATGGTGATTAAAAAGCGGTCTATCCGCGAGATCAAGCCTATTCATACACTTTAATTATGCTGCGCTTGTGTTAAAAATGGGTAAAATGCAACAAAGGGTGAACACAACCTAATCAGGTGACACAATGGCCGGCCATTCACAGTTTAAGAACATCATGCACCGAAAAGGTGCCCAAGATAAGAAAAGAGCCAAAGTATTCAATAAGCTGGCACGGGAAATCACCGTCGCCGCCCGGATGGGGCAGCCCGATCCGGAGGCGAATCCACGTTTACGTAACGCAATGATAGCTGCGCGTGAGGCCAATATGCCCAACAGCCGTATCAAAAGCGCGCTCGATGCCGCCAACCCCAACAGCGGCGACCTGTCACAGTATGACGAGGTCCGCTATGAAGGCTATGGTCCCGGTGGCGTGGCGGTGATTATCGAGGCGCTGACCGACAACCGCAACCGTACGGCCGCCGAGGTACGCGCGGCCTTTACCAAAAACGGCGGCGCTTTGGGCGAGAGTAATTCGGTAAGCTTCATGTTCGCCCGCGTGGGGCAGATCACCTATCCACTGGCGGTAGCGGCGGCTGATGCCATGTTCGAAGCGGCGGTGGAGGCGGGCGCTGATAACGTCGACACGACGGTGGATGGCCACGAAGTCACCACTGCCCCTGAAGATTTTATGGCGGTGAAAGACGCGCTCGAGAAAAAATTCGGTGTCGCCCTCGAAGGTGCGGCTATTGTCTGGAAGCCGGTTAATACAACCAAGCTCGATCACGATCAGGCCAAGGATCTTTTTGACTTGATCGAAGCGCTTGAAGACAGCGACGACGTACAAAAGGTCTTCTCGAATTTCGAAGTTGAAGCCGATATCATGGAAAGGTTGCTGGCATCATGAGAAAAGATTTTTTTGCGGTTACCCAGGCGATTACACGGGCATGGTCGGCCGAGACTTCCTATGATCCGGCGGGCTGGACGCCACAAAACCCGGCCTATGGCCAATGTGCCGTCACCGCCTGCGTTTTTCAGGATCTGATGGGGGGCGATATTTTGTGGTGCGAAGCGGCGCTGCCCGATGGGAAAAAAGTATCGCATTTCTTCAACGCGGCGAACGGGCAGGGATTGGACTTGACGGCTTCACAATTTCCGCCGGGAACCGTCATTCCCAAGGGGCAGGCCTACCCCGGTACCTCCTCGACACGGGATCATATTCTCGCCTATCCCGATACCGTCAAACGCTATGAGAAACTCAAAAAAGATGTCGTACGCATCATGGCGGCGCTATGATGCGTATTCTGGGGATCGATCCGGGGTTGCAGCGTACGGGGTGGGGTGTCATTGATATTGATGGCAATCGGCTTATGCACGTGGCACATGGCGTGGTGAAAACAGTCGCCAAAGAAACTCTGGCCGAGCGTCTGCGCACCATCTTTGACGAATTGGATAAGTTGATTGTTCTGTGGAAGCCCTTGATGGCGGCAGTTGAAGAAACCTTCATGAACAACAACCCGGCTTCGGCCCTGAAATTGGGGCAGGCGCGGGGTGCCGCGATGCTGGCACCGGCCTGTGCGGGTTTGCCCGTCTTTGAATACCCGGCGAACCTGATTAAAAAGTCGGTGGTAGGGGCGGGGCACGCCGATAAAGTGCAGGTGCAGGCGATGATCAAAATCCTGCTGCCGGGTGTCGAGGCGGCTTCCGATGCGGCTGATGCTTTGGCCGTCGCCATTTGTCATGCCCATCACGGCGCCACCCGCGCCAAACTGGGCGGTATCATGTCAGGGGGTGCGCGATGATCGCCAAACTTACCGGTGTGATTGACAGCATGGCTGAACAATCCGTCATTGTGGATGTCAATGGCGTGGGCTATCTGGTCTATGCTTCGGGCCGGACCTTGTCGCGGATTGGTACGCGCGGTACCAACGTCAGCCTGCTGATTGAAACGATTGTGCGTGAAGATGCCTTTGTCCTTTACGGCTTTGCTGATGCCAGTGAAAAGGAATGGTTTCAAATTCTTTGTACCGTACAAGGCGTCGGTGCCAAGGTCGCCTTGGCCATATTGTCGGCGGTCACACCTGAACAACTCCCCATGGTTATCGCCGCGCAGGATAAAGCCGCTTTGCGCCGTGCAGACGGGGTGGGGGACAAACTGGCGGTGCGGATTGTGACAGAGCTGAAAGACAAAGCGGGCAAGATGGCCCTGGGGGCTGCGGCCACCAGTCAGGCCGCGGCCGCTGGCAAGCCGGGCAAGGGTGGCAAAGCCCCCTTGGTGGAACTGCCGAAAAGCGTCAGCAATGATGCTGTCTCGGCCCTCATCAATCTGGGCTATGGCCGGGCCGAGGCTTTTGGCGCGGTGGCCACAGTCATGCGCGATCGGGGTGATGATGCCCCGCTGTCCGATGTCATCCGTGAAAGCCTGAAGGAGTTGAGCGCATGACCATCGAGCCCTTACGCGAGGTATCGCCCGAACGTCTGGTCGGCGAGGGGGATGAGCTGTCTATTCGCCCTTTAAGTCTTGACGATTTTACCGGTCAGAAAAAGGCGCGTGAAAATCTGAAAGTTTTTATCTCGGCCGCCCGGTCGCGCGGCGAACCGCTCGACCACGTTTTGCTTTT
>JAIXUW010000257.1 GCA_027483355.1 Alphaproteobacteria bacterium | reverse complement strand
GCATTGAGCATCGTCTCAGGCGTTGCAAAACTTTTTGACGCAATGATGAAGAGCGTTTCTTCAGGCGCTGTCCGCTGCAACACACGGGCCAGATCACTGCCCTCGATATTGCTGACGAAATGGACGTTTAAGTCCGGGTTGGTAAAAGCGCCGAGGGCTTGTGCCACCAGTTGCGGCCCTGCGTGCGACCCGCCAATGCCGATATTGACGACGTGGCGGATGCGACGACCACTATGGCCTGTGTGGCGGCCATCTTGCACGCGGGCGCTAAGGTCGCGCATACGGCCGAGCGTTGTCTGCACTTCGGCGGGGGCCGCGTCACCGGCGCGGCAGGCCATGTGCGCGACCGCGCGGTTTTCGGTTGTATTGATCGCGTCCCCGGCAAAGAGAGCGGCGATGCGGCCGGGCAATGCACCGGCCAGGGCCAGATCGTGCAAGGCCGCCCGGGCCTTGGTACTGATGGTTGTCTTCGACAGATCAACGAAAATACCGTCCAGGCCCAGCGAGAAATTCTCAAAGCGCTGGGGGTTTTCGGCAAACATCGCCTCGATACGCCCACTGTTGCGCGCCAGATCTTCCAGTTGTGTCCAAATCGCGGCGGCAGACGTCATGTTTATTTATCCCCAAGACCTGGGGCACGGTCGAGCAGGATATCGACGTCGATCCCCTCTGGTTGACCTACCAAAATGGTGGTGGTCTGGGCCGGATCGAGCAGGCGTTGGGCTATCGTCTGTACATCCTTGGCGGTAACGGCCCGGATATATTCGGCGCGGCGGTCAAGCTCGTCGGGCGGCAGACCAAACAGCTGCAACGACATCAGCGCATCAGCGATGTCACCCGTCGTGGTCAGCTCCAGCGGCATGGAGCCGATCAGATAAGACTTGGCATCGGCCAGCTCCTCGGCGCTGACCCCCTCTGCCGCCATCCGCGCGAATTCGTCGCGAATAACGCTGACGGCTTCGGCCGCTTTCTCATTCGCGGTCGACAGGGTGGTTTGCAGGACGGCCCCGTGTTGTTGCGCCAGCAGGCTCGCATACACGCCATAGGTAAGCCCCCGTTTTTCGCGCACTTCGCGCATCAAACGGGCATCAAAACTGCCGCCGCCCAAAATAAAAGCCATCACTTGCGCTGCATACCAATCGGGGGCGGTCCGTGCCACGCCCGGCTGGGCGATGGCGATATAGGTTTGCGGCGTATCGAGCGGCAGGAACACGGCCTTACCGGGGTTCGCCAGCACGGCCGGTTTGACTTCGGGCAGACGCCCTTGCGCCGGCAGGCTGCCAAAGACGTCGGCCATCATGGCTTCAGCCTCGGCTTTCGTCATGTCGCCGACAATCACCACGCGCAGCAGGTCTTGGGCAAACTGGCTGGCGACAAAGTCCTGCAAGTCGCGGCGGGTGACGGCAGCAAGCCCCTCGACGGTACCGCCACCGGGGTGCGCGTAATAATGCCCCTCAAAAACCACACCATTAAAGGTGCGCGCCGACAGCCAGGCGGGATCGCCGAGATTATTTTGCAGCTCCGCCGTCAAGGCGTTTTTCATCCGGCTGATCGCATCGTTGTCAAAGCGGGGGGCGGTGATTGCCCCTTTCAGCAAGTCAAAGGCCAGCGCGCGGTGCTGGCTGGTGGTGCGCAGCGCCCCATGAAAGGCATCGCGCCCCGGCGTGAACGAAAGGCCGATGGCGTGGTTGCTTAGTTGCGCCTGAAAGTCCTGGCTTTTCATGTTGCCGGCACCCTCATCCAGCAGGACAGAGACCAGCTTCGCCACGCCCAGTTTATCTTCCGGGTCATTGACCAGGCCGCCGGCAAAGGCAAACTTCATTGTCACCAAGGGCAGGCTATGGTCTTCGACCAGCCAGGCTTGGCCACCGCCGCTCATGTTCAGCACTTGCACATCCAGCTGCGCTGTTTGGCTAGCCGCTACGACCACTGTCGGCGTTGCCAGCAAAAACACCACACAGATCAAGACAGCCACAAAGGTGGGTTTCATCGGTTCACCTCTGGGGCGGCGGCGGGTGTGGGAGCAGCCGGGGCCGCTCTAGGCGTGCGGGCTTTGGGGGTTGTTTGTGACGGCACAGTCAACAGACCCGCGACGGGCAGGTTATCGCCGGCCATGATGGTGGCGGCGACCGCATTGATATCGTCGACCGCCAAAGCTTCGATACGGGCGAGTTTATTCTGTACGTAATTAACATCAAACCCGCTTGAAAGGGCGCGGCCGAAAATCAGCGCCAAGCCCTGCAAGCTGTCGAGATAATAAGTGATGCTGGCGGCCTTGCGGCTTTTGGCGGCGGCCAGTTCCTCCGCTGTAATACCCTTGTCCAATAACAACTGGGTTTCACGTTCGATGGCGCGCTCCAGTTCGGCGGCCGTCACGCCGGGGGCAGGGTTGGCATAGACGACAAAGCTGGTTTCATTCAGGCTGACAGGGTCGTAATTAACCCCGGCGGCAACGGCCAGTTTTTCTTCGACGACCAGTTTCTTGTAAAGCCGCGCGGTAGATGTGCCGCCAAAAATTTCCGACAACACGTCGGCCGCATCACTGCCGCGCGGTGCCCGGTAAACCTTCATGATGGTGGGGACACCCACGCGCGGGTCTTCGAGCAGCAAGCGCTGCGTCGCCAGAATAGGTGCGGGACGGGGACGGTGGCGCGGCGGTACTTCAGCCACCGCAATATCGCCGTAGTATTTTTCGGCAAGTGGTTTCAGCTCGGCTGCGGTGATATCACCTGCCACGATCAGAATGGCGTTATTGGGCGCATACCATTGTTGATAGGCGGCCAGCGCATCTTCGCGGGTCAGTTCCTTGATTTCATGCATCCAGCCAATCACCGGCATCCCATAGGGATGGTTGACAAAAGCGGCCGCCATCATCTGTTCGTTGAACAGGGCTTGCGGCTGATTGTCGATGCGTTGTTTGCGTTCTTCGATGACGACGTCGCGCTCGGCCGCCACTTCGGCGGGGGTCAGACGCAGGTTGGTCATGCGGTCTGCTTCCATTTCCATGACCTTGGGCAGATGCTCGCGCGCCAGGTTTTGGTAATAAGCGGTAAAGTCATGCGAGGTAAAGGCATTGTCATTGCCGCCCAGCCGTTTCACCGTCGACGACAGGCTGCCCGAGGGGAATTTGGGTGTACCCTTGAACATCAGATGTTCAAGGAAATGCGCAATGCCCGATTTACCAGGTTTCTCGTCGGCGGCACCCACTTTGTACCAGACCATATGTGTGACCACGGGCGCACGGCGGTTTTCAATGGCCACCACCTGCATGCCGTTATCAAGAAAAAATGTCTCGACGTTAAAGCTGCGCGCGGCCGCTGGTGACGATAGCACCAGCAGCAGGGCAATAAAGCTCAGTGAATAAAGAGAGCGCATGGCAGCCTTGGTGGATCAGGGCAGGGGTGTTAAGCTTGGCAAGGTATACATCTTGTATAACATAGAGGCCATAAATATGAAAGAAAACAAGAGGAAACCCGCCAAAGGTGCCGCGCCGGCCGCGTCCGCTGGCCTACCCGAAGACCTCAAACGCCGTTTGAAACCCTTCCGTCGTCGCATAGACGCGCTCGATGACAAGATTATCGCCCTTCTGGGCAAGCGTTTTGGCATTGTCCGCGCCGTGGGCGAACTCAAAGCCCAGCATAACTTTCCCTCCTATATCAGTGACCGCGTCGTCGAGGTGCGCGAACGCAATGCCGCCCATGGCGCGAAATATGGAATTGACCCTGATTTTGTCCGGATGCTCTACAGCCTCATCATCTATCAGTCCTGCGCCGAAGAAGACATCATCAAACACGCGCACCGCAACCGCGCGGCCGCCACCAAAAAACGGAAAAAAAACTATGGCGCTTGAGAGCGATACCCAGGGCCTGGCGGCGCGGCGCGTCGCCTATGCGGCGCTCAACGAAATCTTTTATAAAAGGCGCAGCCTGGACGAAGCCGTCGATCCGCGCGGCGCGACGGGTACGGCGTTCAACGAACTGCCCCCGCGTGACCGCGCCTTTGTGCGTCTGTTGGTCAGTGTCGTCTTGAAACGAGCGCGTGAATTCGACGATCATCTGGCGACTGTCCTGCATGAACCACTCGACGCCCTGGCGCCGGCGCAACTGCTCACCATCTTCCGCATGGGGCTGGCGCAGTTGTCTATCCTCGAGACGCCACCGCATGCGGTAGTCGATACCTGTGTCGACCTGGCCGCGGCCGAAGGAATTTCGCATCATAAATCCTTGGTCAATGCCGTCATGCGGCGTCTGGCGCGCGATGGCTATACGCCCTTGCCATCGCGTGAAGCCGGGCGGCGGATGCTGCCCGATTGGCTGTGGCAGAACTGGATCACCGATTACGGCGTCGACACCGCGCTTGATATTGCCGCCGCCATGCTGGATGACGCCCCGGTTGATTTCAGCCTGCGCGACATGTCGCCCGACAGTGTGGCGCGCTGGGCGGTGGCGCTGGAGGCGGCGATTTTGCCCAATGGCTCGCTCCGCAAAGCGTCGGGCGGATTTATTCCCTCGCTGGAAGGTTTCGATGCGGGGGCGTGGTGGGTGCAAAGTGCGGCGGCGGCATTACCAGCACAGGCCTTGGCGGTGCAACCCGGTATGACAGTGGTTGATCTGTGTGCCGCACCCGGCGGTAAAACCGCGCAACTGGCAGCGGCGGGGGCGCGCGTGATCGCCGTTGATCGCTCGGCCCCGCGCATGAAACGTCTCCACGACAATATGACGCGCTTGCAGCTTGATGTTGAGGTAGTCATTGCCGACGGCGTCAGCTGGCAGCCGGCTGAACCGGTCGACGCCGTGTTGCTCGATGCACCCTGTTCGGCCACCGGTACGCTGCGCCATCAGCCCGATGCACTCTGGCTCAAGCAACCCGCCGATCAGGACAAGCTGGCTGTCTTACAGCAAAAACTGCTACGCAATGCCTGGGCGATGTTGAAGCCGGGCGGTGTCGTCGTTTATTGCACCTGTTCCTTACAAAAAACCGAAGGCGAAGATCAGGTCGCACGGTTCCTCGCCGAAACGCCGGATGCGCAGCGCCTCCCCATCGAGATGCCGCAACTGGTCGAAGCGGTGACGGCAGATGGCGATCTCCGCATCCTGCCCCAGCACTGGCGTGACCTCGGCGGTATGGACGGCTTCTATATCGCGCGGCTGACAAAAATTACCTAAAGCCCTGGGCTTTTTGCAACTTTTGATCAAATAGCCATTGCCCGATTCGCTGGCGTTTGTTATAAATGCCTTATGAGTCAACGGGTTCGCATCGCTCCATCCATCCTCAGTGCCGATTTCGCCCAGTTAGGGGCTGAAGTCGCAGCGCTTGATGCGGCGGGGGCAGATTACATACATCTGGATGTCATGGACGGCCACTTTGTGCCAAACCTGACCTTTGGCCCGCCGGTGGTGGCGGCGTTGCGCAAAACCACCAAAAAAGTTTTCGATGTGCATCTGATGATCTCGCCGGTCGATAGCTTTGTTCAGGCCTTCGCCGATGCCGG
>JAIXUW010000357.1 GCA_027483355.1 Alphaproteobacteria bacterium | reverse complement strand
GAAGACGGCGCCAACTCCCTGACTATGGCCAGCATGAACGCCAATGCCGGCAGCACCAATTACCAAAACAGCGTCGGCGTGGTCGGCCGGAATAATATTATTGGCGGTGATGGTGACGATACAGTGACCGTGCGCACCTCGGGGAACAATGCGGGCAGCTGGTCGGGGAATAGTACAAACTCTATCAACGGCAGTACCACTAGCGGTATTGACGCTGCTCAACTGAGTAACGGCAGCATCGCCTATCTGCAGGCGGTTTCTGGGCAAGTGTTTTTGCGTATACGCGGTATCGACAATAGCACTATTGCCGATACCACCGTTGCAAGCACGACAACTATCACCAACGTCGATATTGCTGTCCTTGAAAGCGGTAATATTCTGACCACATGGACCAACGGCAGCAACTCGTTCTACCGTGTTTATTCAAACACGGGTACGGCTGTTACCAGCGAAACAACGCTGACCCATACCGGCACTATCAATGCCGGTGTACGGGCGTCAGTTGCAGCTCTGGATGACGGCGGCTATGTCATCAGTTATGTCAGCAATACAGGCACCAACGTGCTGACGGTTAATCGTTATAACGCCAACCATACACTCGCTGGGTCCGACACGACGCTGGTGGCGGCGGCAACCGTACGCCAAGAAATTACCAGCCTGACCGGTGGCGGCTATGCGGTCAGCTATGCGCGTAACAACAATATCTATACGCAGATTTTCGTCGCAGATGGCTCTAAAGTTGGTGGCGAGCTGACAATCGCCGATACAGCAAATACACTCTATGATATGCGCATTGCGGGCCTGACCGACGGTGGCTTTGTCGTCGCCTGGACGGAAAGCGTTACTGCGCAGTACGGCACAGGTACCAACGTCTTCGCCAGCGTCTATAACGCCAATGGCACGGTTCGCGCCGCCAATTTAATCGTCTCTGCCACACCAACCCTTGATGATTACCTAGAAAAGATAACGGTATTATCTGATGGCGGATTTATTGCCGGTGTCTATCGCGATGAGACGGACTTTGGTCCCTCTCAATCGTTGGGAGATATTGCCATCATCCGCTTTAATGCTCAAGGCCAGCGCGTCGGTGACGAGACAATACTCACACATACCGACTCACAGACGGAAAACTATGCAAACATTCTTGAGTTGAATGATGGCACCTTGTTGGCTGTCTATGCAGACAGTAATGATGGTATGGTCTCACGCACCATCACGCCGCCAGGTGCGTCGATCATTCAGAACAATACTTTCACTCTCAGCGATGGCGCCAACCGCTTGACCATCGACGCCCAAAGCGGTACGGGTCGGGTCAGTTCCAACGCTGATCCCGATGACCAGAACAGCGGCGGCAGCGCCTCTATGGTCCTCAACAACCGGGTCACCGGTGGCACCGGCATTGACGAGGTCATCATCAGCGCCGCCTCCGGTACCGGCGGCGCAGCCCCCACATCCCTCAGCTCAAGCAATTCAACCTATAACCGCCAATGGCTGGTCGATGTGACCAGCCCGACGACGACTGCAGATACAGGGGTCAGCGTTGCCAGTACCGCCAACGGTCAATTTGTCATTGCCTGGACTGAAAACAATACTCTTTTCGCCCGCCTCCACGACCGTGACGGTAACCCGCTGGCCAGTGAATTGACGCTGACGACCGGTGTCAGCTCAAACACAGCACCGGCCATTACGGCGCTCGCGAACGGCAATTATGTCTTCACCTGGCTGGACAGCGCAACTGAAGATACGCGCTGGCGGATGTATGACGGTAACATGACAGCAGTCAATACTGCCCAGACCGTCGTTGATTCGAACCAGTCGCAATCCTGGCCAGAAGTTACCGCCCTTAAAGACGGCGGCTTTCTGGTCACCACCCGTTTGACCAGCAGCCAAATCCAGATACAGCGCTATGATGAAACGGGCACCGCCATTGATGACCCTATCACGCGTAGCAGCGATCGTTATTATGATGTAACCGCGCTCAGCAACGGCGGCTTTGCCGTGGTGGCTTCGGTTTCATCAGTCCCATACTTATATATCTACGACGCCAGCGGTGAATTACGCAGCACATCTGGTCAGTCGAGCTACTATGGCGGCGGCGCCAACGAAATTATTGAACTGACCAATGGTAATATCGTTATCGGTGACGGCTCATATTATAATATTTATAGTAATGATGGACGCTTTATAAGTAACTCAGGCTATCAGGGTGGCGGCCTGCAACAGGGTGAATATATGGCCCTGCCTGATGGCGGGTTTTTGTGGGTACGGCAAAATAATTCAGATAGGCTTCTTATCACCCGTTATACCGCGACCGGCGTGTCATTAGGGGGTTATACCATCGGTGAATTTGCTTTCGGCGGGCAGAATATTCAAGGTAACGTCGATATCGCCATGGTTGGCGAAGATGGTTTCGTTGTCGTGCACGAAGGCGGCAATAACAGCGGCATCAATGGTATTCAGGCGACCCTTTACAAATTCAACGACGTCTTCGCCGTCGGCGGTGACGCCAATATCATCAAATACAATACCGTGCAAACCCATGGCAACGATGACGTCATCACCGTGACCACCAGCGGTGGCACCGGTGGCGCCGTGACGACCGGAAACATTGGGGTGCTAACAACCGAAGCAGGCGAAGTCGGCGTTATTCAATACAATACCGTTGATGCCGGGGCTGGCAATGACGTCATCACTGTGTCGGCCAGCGGCGGTGTGGCGCAGCCGAACGGCACCATTCAGGGTCTGGCAGCGCAGGTATTGGACAACACCATCATCGGCGGCACGGGTGATGACAGCATCAACCTTACCGCCAGCGGCGGGACGGGCGCACAACTATCCAACCGCATCGCCCGCAACGTGATTGACGGCGGCGATGGCAACGACAGCGTCATCACCAACAGCCGCCACCTGGATAGCAATACCTTTAGCCTCGGCAGCGGCAATAACAACCTGACCGTCAGCGGTGAGTTTGTCACCAACAACCGCGTCACCACCACGGATGGCGCCGATGCTGTCAGCATCAACAACACCCGTGTCGTTTCGGGCAACACTTTTAGCCTGGGGGCGGGCAATGATACGCTGAACATCAGCACCATCACATCATCCTTGCAAATCCCCAGCGGTAATCTGCCGGTACTGAATAGCTCTGAGGTAAGTTACAATTACCAACGTGACATCGCCCTTTTAAACGGTGGCGGCTACGTCAGCGCACACATCAGTAATAGCAGTACACTTTTAACTGCAAGTATTTACACCAGCAGCGGAAATTTAGTTAGTAATTTTACCATCGACAATACAGGGGGCAAGGCCCACCCGAGCCTTACGGCGCTCAATGATGGATCATTCGCCATTGCCTGGCGCGAGTCTTCGGGCAGCATTTATCAAATTGCAAAATATAGCGCCACCGGCGTACAAATTGGCTCAACTGTTACCATACCTCTAACCGGTATCAGCGGTCCACGCGACGGGATCAATATTGCCACCCTGACCGATGGGCGTATCGTCGCGCAGTTCCATGGGGTTAACGGCAGCTATTACGACACACACATTACGATCTATAACAGCGATCTGACCGTACATACACCGGTGACCAATCTGCGCAATATTACCGGCAACACCCTGGATGCGACATCTTATTATGACGGTAGCCTTTCCGCCACCAGTGATGGCGGGTTTATCCTGTCAAGCGACCCTGGCAACAGTAGTAACAGTGTCAAAGTTGTTAAATTCAATTCCGCCGGCGCTATAAGCTGGGTTAACAACGTCACCGGCTTCTATTCAAGCGGCTCGGGCACATTCAGTGGCGGTGACCTTATTGAACTTGCCAATGGCAGTTATTTGATTACTACAACAAATAGCACAACGATTTATTATAGACAAATCAGTAGTGCCGGGGTGACCTTAAGTAATCAAAGCTTGAGCACGGGCGGAGTAGAAGCTTATGCGGGTGCCCATGCGGTTGTAGCAGACGCTGCTGGCATGACGATGTACTATACCATCTGGCAAGATGGACCAGATAATGACTCTGACGGTTTTCCTGATTATGCGGGCTATAATATTTATTCATACACTCAAACATTCAACGCTTCAGGGACACTCAGTGGCGGTACACAACAACTGATAGACCAGAACTACGTGTATTTTTACCAAGTCGACATTAAAGCCAGCCAACTGGGCAATCTGGGGATTGTACAAATTGCACTTGGGGGCTCTACCAGTGACCGCATCATCGTCCACGCCCGTGACGTGAGCGCCGCCGTCAGCGGGACCGATCTCGATATGGGTGAAGGTAACAACCAGGCCACCATCACCACCTCGGCCTTTGCGATGAACACCTTTACGGCGGGGGCTGGCGATGACACGCTGACCATCAACGCCAACGGCAACAACGTCAATAACCGCTTTACGCTCGGCAACGGCACCAATACGCTGACCACCACCGGCGGTTATTACGATCAGTGGAATATTACGGGCGGCACCACACGCGATACGCTCAGCTTTACCGCCAGCGGCGCAGTTGATCGTCTGACCGCCGCGCTGAATGATGGGATCAATGGCCTGACGGTCGCAGCCGGCGGATCGATCAACAGCCTGACCTATACGGGTCTGGCGGGTGTCGATACCCTGGCACTGACGGCAACGGGCACAGCCAATACAGCCAATATCAGCCTGGGCGACGGCAATAATAGCCTGTCGCTGACGGCGGGGGGCGCCAATACGGCGACTATTAATGCGGGTAACGGTAACAACAGCATCACCATCAATTCTATTTCCAACACGCTGAATACCGCCACCATCACCACCGGCAGCGGCGATGATACGGTGACCCTGGGTAATAATACGAATACCACGACGCTTAATAACGCTACCATCAGCCTGGGCGATGGTAACAACAGCCTGACACTGCGTACCCAAACGGGTAACTCGGGCCGCAGCATCAATACCGCCAATATCACCACCGGCGCGGGGAACGATACCGTCACCCTCAACGGCGGCGGCAATATAGACAGCGGCACCATTGCGCTGGGCAACGGCGATAACATCCTGTCGATGACCTCGACCAGTTCAACCATCAATACGACCGGCATTACCACCGGTATCGGCAACGACACGCTGACCATTCATGCGCAAGCGGGCTCGACGGGGCTTAATATCGCCACGGCCTCGGGGAATGACACGCTCACAATTTCTGCGGGCACCAGTGGTAACCAGGTCCTGACCAACGCAGTTATTAACGTCGGTACAGGCACCAATACCACCAATTTCTCGGCCACCATCAACAACCTGACTTATACCGGCGGGTCGAATACGGATAACATCAATTTCACGGCGGGGCGCGTCAACTCGGGTGTGATCAACCTGGGTATCGGCGACTCGACGACCGTGGTGAGTGCCACGCTGATCACCTTCAGTGGCGTTACCTATACCACCGGTTCGGGCCGTGACATTTTGACCATCAGCAGTGCCGCCACCGGCAACAACATCGCGCTGGGTTCGGGCGAAGACCAACTGACCCTGCAAAGTCTGGGTACCAATACCGTCAGCCTGGGTATTCAAACCGGCGTCATCGATCAGCTGATTTTGACAGCGGCAGGCACGCACAACTTTAGCAACCTGGCCGGTCAAGTCAGCGGCACCGAGATGATCAGCCTGTCGAACGCTGCCGCGCAAACGCTGACGGTCGATCGCAATACATCCTTGCAGGCAGATGATTACGGTGGGCAAAAGATTTTGTTCGTCAAGGGCGGCAGCAACGACACCATCAACTTCCTGTCCGGCACCGGCGTTGTGGTCAATACCGGCGCCACCCAGGATTTTGACGGCATCACCTATCAGGTCATCACCCATACCGAGGGCGGCACCTCCGTTTATTACTTCGTCCAGCAGGGCATGATCAAGCAGCTCAACGGCGGCCCGATGGCCTTTGAAAACCCCTTGGCCGGCGAGCTGGCCGCGCTCGACGATACGGCGGCAAACGCGCTACTGACCGCGACTCCCGCCGATACCGCCGCCCCCACCGCCAGCCCCATCCCCGATGGGGCGCGGGTGGTGACCTATAGCCTCTACGGTGGGGCGGGTGATGCACGTCTGGGCGGGCCGCTGGCAGCGGCGGTGGCGCAGGTCTTCGCGCTCTATCAGGCTGAATTGCAGGCACGTGGTGTTAATATTGTCTTTGTGCCACTGCATGAAACCTCGGGCGACGTCTTTAACAGTGGCGCCGATATCGCCATCGGCGCGGGCAACGATATTCTGGGCCGTCTGCTCGATAACCCCGACAGCGTGCTGGGTATCAGCGCGGGCGAGCAGGGGCAGGCTTTGTCAATGTTGTGGAATGCCCCCGACGCTCCCACGGGCCTAACGGCCGAGCAACTGGCTGGCGATATCTTCCTGTCCGATGCCTTCTTGAACCTGATGGCCCTTGATGTGGCCCAGGGCGGCGGCTTAGATGCCGGTAGTCTTGCCTATTACGTCCTGATGCAAGAGGTCGGCCATTCGCTGGGCCTGCAGGAATTGAGCGCCGATGATTTAGCCGCACGTGGTATCGATGCCGCCACCGCCCATCTGGCCACCACCCGCGACGAAGACGTCGAGGGTCTCGACAGTATCGACGATCTGGCCGGTCAAACCTTTGCCAGCAGCCCCGATGACGCGTCGCTGGATGAGCTGGCGGCCCTCTATCAGAACACCGACACGGCGACGCAATCGGACAGCAGCGCCGATTACGCAGACCTCGCCAACCTGCTGGAAAGCTATGGTCAGGATGCCGATAGTCTGGCGGAGATGGATATCCACCAGCAGCAACAAGCACTCAATGACTTCCTCAATACCTATGCGCAGCAGAACAGCGAGACCAATGGCGTCGGTGTCACCGATACTATCGCCGCGGGTGGTAGTGTTGCTGATACTATCCTTGCCTGGGCCGCACAAACCAGCGGCGCTGACCCCGCCAATGGCACCAGCGCTGCCAATGATCCAGCCATTTATGGTGTCGACACTACCCCCACCACCAGCCCTGACCATCTGGCCGCCTTGATGAGCAGCGTCTCTGAAGTACCGCCCCCTGATGACCAACCCGCCGTGGCGCATGGCTAACCCAGCCACGCTCGCCTATCCATAGAATATGGAGTAACCACCATGACCGAAGCCGGGCCTGTTGCCGCCCCCGCCGCCGCCAGCGCCGAGGCGCAGGATATCCGCGACAAACTGCGCGAGATCATCAAGCCGCCCCCCGAGATTTATAAACGTGTCATCGCCGCCTCTATCCTGATTAACGTCTTTACCTTCATCCTGCCGTTGATTTCGATGGCGGTATACCAAACCGTGCTGCCGGCCTCGGCCGTGGCGACGCTGATCGCGCTGACACTCGGCGTTCTCGTGATCATCGTCTTTGACTGGCTGTTTAACTATTACCGTGGGCAATTGGTGCTGGCGGCGCAAACGCAGATCGACATGGATCTGGCCCGGCGTATCTATGAACGCATCGCCTATGTACGCCTCGACGGCCGTATTATGAATGGCTCGGCGCTTTTGACCACTATCCGCGATTTTGATCAGGTGCGTTCCTCGCTCGCATCCGGGATGCTCTCGGTCCTGGCTGATCTGCCGTTTTTATTCTTGTTTTTGATTTTTCTCGTCATTGCCAGCCCACCTGTGGGCGTGGTGGCACTTATCGGCTGCGCGGTCATCATGCTCTCAGGTTGGCATAACGGCCGCCAGACAGAAAAACTACACAGTGATCTTGGTAAGGTATCGGGCGAAAGGCACAGCGTGTTGCTGGCCACTGTACGCGACTTCGTGCAAGTGCGCACGACCGGCTGGATCGACCGTATGGTGGAACGGCATCGCCCGGTCGCCGATCAGATTGCGCTCGCCAGCGCCCACCTGAACCGCAGTAACCAGAACGCCGGCATCATGACCCGCACGCTGGTGCAGGCGGTGCAGACACTGACAACCCTTACCGGTGCCTGGGCGGTTATTCACGGGCAGCTGGGGATGGCAGGACTGATTGGCCTCACCATGCTCGCGGCCCGCACCGCCGGGATGGCGGGTCAGATCTCGGCCGTCTACCCGCGCTGGATCATGGCCCAGAAATCCTTGCGTGCTGTCGAAGAAGCCTTGATGCTGCCGCAGGAAAAAACCGCCGGCAAAGCCTATATTCAGGAACTGCCCAGCCAAGCCGACATCAACCTTGAAAGCGTGCAATTTACCTATCCGGATATGCCGATCCCGGCGCTCGGCGACGTCAACGTCCAGTTTCCTGCCGGCAAAACCATTTTGATTATGGGGGCATCTGGTTCAGGAAAAAGTACGCTGTTGAAACTGGTCATGGGGCTCTACGCGCCGACACAGGGGCACGTGCGCTATGGCCAAATTGATATTTCCTTTATCGACCCGACGATCTATCGCACCAGCTATGCCAGCGTACTGGCCGAACCGGTCCTCTATGGTCAGACTCTGGCCGAATGGTTCAGTGTGGATATGCCACCCGATAGTCTGGAGCGGGCCCGCAAAATACTGGTTGACCTGGGGTTTGCCGCCCTGATCAAACAGCATCCGGCAGGCGTGCATCGACCGCTCGATAACGGCGGGCAAGGACTATCGATCGGTCAGAAAAAGGCGGCGGCACTGGTCCGTGCGCTGCTGCAAAAGCGCCCCGTGCTCATCCTGGACGAGCCCACCGAGGGTATGGACCGCGAAACCCGCGGTCGCATTCTCTCGCTGATCAAAAGCCAGGCGGCGGAAAGCACCGTCATCATCGCCAGCCACGATGAACAAGCCCTCGAGATCGCCGATTATATTCTTATACTCGGTGCCGGGCGGATGCTTGCTTTTGACACGCGCGAACAGATCATCGCCAAAATCGGCGGTAAAAAGCCGCTGGCGGTGTGATGATGGGTCAGCGTAGCCTTAAAACTGACTTAACGCCTTGAAAAGAGAAATAGTTTTTCATAGTTAAGCGAGCCTTAACCCTCCCCCCTTAAAATAAGGACGAAGGAGCGGCGATGGCCCAGGATACCGCTGTAAAAGACGCGCCCGTGATGGCAACACTACCCAGCGCACCCGTGGCGGCAGGCACGGCCGATTTTACGGGCGTTCTCGACTATATCAAGGCGGTCAGCCTTGATCATGCGCAAACCGCCAGCCTCGAAGCCGCGCGGCTGGCCCCCTATCTGACCGCCCTCTCCCGCCAGCTCTTTACCGATCTACTCGAAAAAGAAGCGACGAAGACAGCAAACGACGGCGTGCGTGTATTTGGGCCGCCCACGATGCCCGAGATCATGAAGCCGCGTAAGCTTAGCCGCCTTTTTACGGCGGTAGCCAAAGACAGCCAGAATGTCATCTTATCTGAAATGATCGTCGCATCCGAAGGCTTGCTGAATAACCCGGTCCTGGCGGCAATACCGCATAAAAAGTTTTTCAGTGCTGATACCTATCAATATCGACAGTATGGACTGGGTTTTATTCAAGTCCCCGCACAAGAGGGGCGCGGCAGTGTCTCGGTTTCGGTTTTGACGCTGTCGTCTGGCGTAATGTTAAGAACGCCCGCGGCAGCCGCCACCCCTTTGTTGACAGCTCTCCAAAAAATTGTCACTGCCGGCAATCATGATATGCAGCATCACTATACCAATAAGCTGCTCAACGCGAACATCTCCACCACAACAAAAAACGAAGTGCTCAACCCAGCTGACGGCTTGACGGCGTGGCACAAGCGCTATTTCACCAAAGCATATGGTGACAAAAGCGCTGACAGCTATGAAAGCTGGCTGATGCTCAACCATAGCCGTACCTTTATGCAGATGGACCCCGACCATCACACGGATGTAAAGGCGGCGGTCGCAGAATACTTTGACATGCTTGACGGCCTCAGCAAAACCATGAGCCCTCATGATATTGACTACCTGGCGATGATGGCCTGCTTTGCCCTGCAGCGCTATGTCACGCTTGATCACCCGCTGATGCTCTACGCGGTTGCCCGTACCGAAAAAATGGATAGCCAGCCCCACAAAGTCAAAATGGCGCGCGATGCCTTTAAAGATAAAATGCAGCAGGATGAAAAACTGGCCGAGATTGCTGCCAGCTATCCGGATCTACTCGATGACACCTCGTACCTGTCGGATTACCAGCGCGGCCGCTTGCTGCAGATCGCCCTTTTAGAAAGCTGGAGTGTTAAGCTCTTGGCCCCAGTTAACTCGAAAAG
>JAIXUW010000233.1 GCA_027483355.1 Alphaproteobacteria bacterium | reverse complement strand
TATAGATTTACAGCCACACGGCGAGGAGCGTTCTGATACGCGACCATTGATGTTCCGTCTGGGAATGTTGCAATTGATGTCGCACTCGTCTGTACTACGACAGTTGGGGTACAGAATGTAGAGCCTGCTACAGATGTATTAATTGGAGTTGTAATTGGATGAACCACTGTTTTTGTCATGGTGGCCGTTTGACTCGATTGGGAGCCTCTAAAGGCGTAGGGTGAATTCGTATATGTAAAATTCGTCAAGGCGGCCACATTTCCCCACATAAACATACCAAATACAACTGGTCCACCAGATGCGATATAGGCATTTAGATTTGTGCCTAAACTTGCATTGAATGTCAGACCACCATTTGTATAAATAAGAACTGCTTCAAAATTGGCGAGTGTTAAATTACTGCCTGTGTAGCTGGAAGTAATCAATGTGTTTGTAAAGGTGAGTGTAACAGCGGCGTAGCCGAGCGCTGTTTTTGCCGTATTTAAACCGGAAATGAGAGTCGAGATACTTGCATCACCGACGATGTTTATGCGATATGTGCCGGATGGTGACCTGCTTGCGGGAGGAGGTTGTTTTGCCCGTCCAAATCCATAGGATGCAGCCTGTGATGACAAAAATGGCATCCTTTGCGATACCTCCTTTTACCGGTGTATACCAAAATTAAGCATCCCGTGGAACGGGATGCTTACTTGTGGTAGTGTAAGTTAGCTACTTAGCGTCAGCCTATACAGTCTGTGGACGAAGCCTAAGTGGCTGGGCCACTTAGGCTGAGTCATCGGAAAGCGGAGCTTTCCTTGGACAAGGCTTAGGCTACGCCTAAGCTGAGTCCTCGTCCTGCCGAAGGCAGGCCGTGGACGAAGCCTAAGTCGTTGGGCGACTTAGGCTGAGTCCTCCGGAGCTGTGCGGTTGCCGCCGCGGCTCGCAATATACTGGCGCTGCTGGGGCGTCGTGCATACACAGCCGCCTCCGCAGCTGAAGCTCGCACCACAGCACTCAGGCTTGCACTGATTGTTCTTGAACATGAACAGCGCATCCGGGCCGGGCTGGAACTCAGCACCCATCAGCTTCTCATTCGGGGCCGTGTAGCGCCACTGAGAGACACCGTTGCCGGTGGGCAGCTTCACACCGTCGTAGGCACCCATCGGCGCATACAGCTCCTTCGCGCCGCCCGCATTCTCCAGGAAATAAGAGGAAAAGCCCTCCTCCACCTGTGTGGAATTCGGAATCGAACCATTCGGCATCAGACCGTTCGCACCAGGGACATTCGGCATCGGGGCAGGCGCAGCAGGGGGCGCATTTGGCACAGGCGCATTTGGCACGGCCTGGAAGCCCTCACGCGCAAATCCATACGGGCTGTAGTAGACCATCAACACATTTGCAGCCAGCAATAGGAGGAGGCCTGTGATCAGGACAGCTGTCTTCATTCCGATTCTTCTCATGGCTGCTATTTTCCCGCAGACTCCTAGGCTTTCAACGGGCCTAAACTGGTTTTTACCCACTGACGGTCCTCCTCAAAAATATCGGCCGCCTTCGGAATCGTGCGCATGGTTAACTTTGCTACAGCATTCAGTTTGCGATACACTCCTAGCGCACCAAACTCCTTTACAGCCTCTCGCAATGCCGCGCGCCGCTGGGAAGATGTTCCTCGATAGGAGTATCCGTGCTTAGCTAATTCCCCCTTTCGGAGAGGTCCAATACCCTCTCCAGAGCGAGGCCCCTTTCCAGGTAGCCCCGTATCCTTCACACATTTGGATTCCACCAGCATATTCTTCGATTTCGGATACACTCGGTAGCTAACCCCCCGCTTCTTTACAGTAAAGCCGCGTCTCCGCACTGCCGTAGTATAGCGACGAACATATGCCTTTCGGGGAATATAGCCCGGAGGACAGTTCCGCTTTGTTAAAGACCGTATTGTGGGAATATGGAGTCGCAGTCGGCGCGTTTGACGACCAATCTCCTTTTGTTTAAACTCCTTTGATGACTCTTTATAGGGCCGATACTCGTCAACATCCTGCTCAGCCGGCATTTCTAATCCACGCCATCATTTTCATTGGAAATAATGTCTTGGGATGCCTGGCTCACACCATTCGCAGCGAGTTTTTTCACATGGGTGTAGCTGCGCGTATACGGGTAGGTGCGGAGCTGCTGGTCAAGCACCATGAGCATTCCTCCTAGGCGCTCAGGGTGCGCACGCAGATTCTCAAGTATTCCGCGATTTTCAAATACGCGGAGAACTGCGCGTTCGTCCAGCACAGGAATCTGTTTTCCTCCACCCTGCTGAATTGGACGCGTGGTCGTGCTCGGAACAGCTTGCAGAAGGGCTTTATAAATAATAGCATATAGCTTATCAAACTCCCGCAACATAATCTGTAGACGCTGAGCCGATTGAATATCTGCCTCCTCCGTATCTGGCTCCTCCTCTAGTTTCTCCAAATAGGGTGTCTTGAACTCTACAAGCGTGTGCCCGAAAGATGTCAGTAGCTCCTCCTCCGTTAGCTCGGGTTTCGCACCGGCAAGCTGTCGTGCCATTCTACCGACGTGCGGGAAATCTAGAGACTGAAATTTGCGCAGGCCATCCAGCAATGGATGCAAGTGGAGCCGCCGTTCCTCGCCGAAGGG
>JAIXUW010000283.1 GCA_027483355.1 Alphaproteobacteria bacterium | reverse complement strand
TGCGCGAATATATTGTCGCGCCCGATTTTAATTTTGCCGCCGCCCGCAGCAAACTGCTCCCCGGCTTGCCGCAGCAAGACGTCATCGCGGCGATGAACGCCCAGGAAAAAGCAGCCCTCGACGCCATCCGTAAACCCGTCAGCGATATCGTCGCGGCTGATGGCGGCAAGGTTATTGTTGACGGCTCGAACTTCGCCGTCGACAAACACCCTGAACAATATGCTTCTTTCATGCTGGTGCAGGTCGAGGCGAAAACGGCGGCCAAAATCGCCCAGCTGCCCGGTGTATTGGTTGGCCCCAATTCAAGATTAACCCCCAGCTGATCTCAGAGCCGCGGCAGCTGCCAACCACGCTTGTAGGCAACCAAACGCAGCAGCAAGCCGCCGGTGAACACGGCGGCAAGGCTCGCAGGCGTTACCGCCCCGCCCAGATGCAAGCCATAGATGGCGCCCCCGACCAGCAGCGCGACGCTGCCGTAAAAGCCGCTGTGCAGCACGGCGGGCACCTCGTTGACCAAGACGTCGCGCAGGATGGCTCCACCGGTGGCGGTTAAAAACGCCAGCGCCATATGCCCGAAAAACGGTATGCCCAGGTCCAGCGCCACCAGTGAACCGGTGATGGCAAAGGCCACCAGACCCACTGCATCGCAGATCACAAACAGCCAGCGGTTTTCGGCGGCGTTATCCCGGCGGTGCAGGCGAAAGGCGATACCCAGGGCAGTCACCCCCAGCGCCAGCGCAAAGGGTGTGCTGGATAAAACCGCCAGTGGCGGCTGATTGGTCAAGAGATCGCGCAGGATGCCGCCGCCATTGGCGGTGAGAAAAGCCAGGATCAACAGCCCCATCCAATCGAGGTTTTTGCGCGTCCCCGCCAGAAAGCCGGAATAGGCAAAGGCGATGCCGCCCACCAGGGTGGCCAGATCCATCGTCGTTGATTGGGCGAAATTTTCCATCACATCGTTCTGGTTGAAAAGGGGGCGCTCACGCCCTAAGTTACGCTGTGACGTTTTCATCTTCAATGTGGCTTTATAGGCTTATGCGATTTTATCGTTTTATTCTGACCGCGGCGCTGGCGCTGCTGACCAGCGGTTGTATGGCGGCGGCGACGGGTATCGCCAATGCGCCGGTGGCCTTTTCGGATATCACCATCAAGCGCGATATTGCCTATGCGCCGGGCGAAGCGGGTCGGCTGGACATCTATCTGCCCCCCGCCGCGACAGCCAAGCCCTGGCCGGTTATCGTCTTTTTCTATGGCGGCAAGTGGACGACGGGCAAAAAAGAATACTATGCCTTTGTCGGCCATGCTCTGGCCACGCGGGGCTATATGGTGGTGATACCGGACTATCGGCAATATCCGGATGTGCGCTTCCCGGCCTTTATCGAGGATACGGCAGCGGCCACCGCCTGGACGGTGAAAAATATTACGGCTTATGGCGGTGATAGCGGGCGGGTTTATCTGTCGGGGCATTCGTCGGGCGCCCATATGGCAGCGCTGGTAGCGGCGGACCCGCGGTATCTGGCGGCGTATGATTTACAACGCACGGCCATTCGTGCCTTTGCCGGTCTGGCTGGTCCTTATGATTTTGTGCCGGAAGAACCCGACCTGAAAGATATGTTCGGACCACCTGAGCGTTACCCGCAGATGCAGGTGACAACGTTTATTGATGGCGGTCAGCCGCCGATGCTGCTGCAACACGGCGCCGATGACGACACCGTCTGGCAATTGAACCTGGAAAAACTGAAAAGCGGGATTGACCGTGCCGGTGGTGTCGTCGAGACACGTATTTACCCGGACATGGGCCATGCCGGGATAGTCGCCAATCTGTCCTGGGTGAGCCGCAAGCAGGTGGTGGCCGACGATATGATCGCTTTTTTCGAGCGGCAGCGCTAAGGCCGGAGGGGGCTTGGCGACACCCCGTCTTCGGTCCTATAGTAAAGGCAGACAGGGGATATCATGCAGATTATCGAACAGTTTTTATGCGGCAAGGCGAATAACGAAGACCTCAACGAGGACCGCATCGCCATCACCGATGATTTTATCGCGCTGATGGACGGGGCCACCAACCGCGGCGGGTCGATGCTGGCGGGTAAGACACTGGGGCGCTTTGCCTCGGAAACCGTGGGCGCTGCCCTGCAAGATTTACCAGCCGATATCGAGGCGCGAGCGGCAATCGATGCGCTGAGTGCTGTTTTACGCGATAAAACCCATGCCGCCGCCACCGCCGAGGGGCGTGATTTCACCCAAGACTGGTCGGCGCCCGCCACGGCTGTGTTGATCTATAGCCGCGCGCGGGCCGAAATCTGGCGCGTGGCGGATTCCAGTTTTATCGTCGACGGCGGTGCCGCCCATATGCATTTTTTCGCGCAGGAGCGTACCTGGTGTGATCTGCGGCGTGCCTGGCTGCAGGCGCAAATGGTCCGTGGTCGTACGGTTGACGATTTGCTGGCCGATGATCAGTCGTGGCAATTGCTGACGCCGTTGATTGGCGAATTAAAAGTATTCGCCAATTCCGATCACGCCATGGCGCATCCCTATGGCTTTGGCGTGATCAATGGGGCGCGCCTACCTGATCGTTATATCGAAGTTTTCGAGGCGCGCGAGGCGAAGGAAATCGTCTTTGCCAGTGATGGTTACCCGGAAGTGCTGCCCACCCTCGATGCCACCGAACAAGCGCTGGCGCGGACGTTGGCCGCCGACCCGCTGATGTATAAAATTCACCCGCAGGTCAAGGGTCTGCGCCCCGGCTGGGTGTCTTATGATGACCGCAGTTATATTAGATTTCAGGTTTAAAGAGCTGGCCGCTCTGTGCCTATGGCACAACCGCGGCAGCAAGCCATTTAAAAATTCACCAGCGGCACGTCGTAGCCTTGCGTGATGGCGCGATCGGTCATACCCACCAGCAGCACACGCGGGGCCTGCATGATGACGGGGACCATGGCGTCACCCACCGGCAGCGGCAAGACGTCGGCCGCGCGCGCGTCATCGGTATAATTAAGGGTGAGCAGGCGGCTTTGCGCGTCGAAATCGACCCGGGCCACTTCGGCCGGGAAAGGCTGATTGCTGGCGATCAGCACCTGGCCTTCGTCGGAGATAATCAGATCAATCGACATGGTGTTGTGTCCCCCACATGCCGGTTAACCGGACCGGTGATGCAGAATATCGAAGATGGCGTGCTGGCGCGGCTGATCGCTGGCGCGGGCGCGGTGAAGGGCGCGGGAGAGGGCGGCGGCCGTGGGCAGCAACTGCGCCACCGAACCCAGTTGGGCGACAGGACGAGTGACGTCGCCCGGCGTGATACGGAGCGGCTGAAACGTCAGGCTGCCGCCAAAGTCGGCGGCGAGGCGCTGGTTGATCGCGGTTTCATCAAGTCGCATCGGTCTTCCCCAAAACCCGGCTCCTTGCGGAGACCGTTGCCATCTCTCATCTTGAAGTAAGGCGAGATCTGGGCCATTGACAGCTTAGGTGGCGCGTATGAACTTAAGGTTAATTCTGCGGCCCGTATGGCCCCGCCGTCAAGAAAAAAGCAAGGTATATCAAATGGTTAATTCCCATACAGCGGATCAAGAAAACCCTGTGGATACAATGACTTATCCACAAATCAGCCGGGTTGCGCTGCCCGATGACGTGACGAAATATTTTCCAGATTTGGAAGAGCGCAGTCAGACTTTTGCCCATCCGCCCCTGTTTACCGTGGCGGATGGGGCGGATTTTCGCGATGGCTTACCTGAGCGCGGCACCAAGAATCTGTTCCTGAAAGACAAGAAAGACACGCTGTGGCTGCTGACCGCCTGGCATCATACGCGCATTGATTTAACCGCCTTTTCAACCTTTTTGCGGGCGCGGAGCCGGGCCACCTCGCGCCTGTCGTTTGGGTCGGCCGCGTTGTTGCAGAGCGTTTTGGGGGTGACGCCGGGGACAGTGACGCCGCTGGCGCTGGTCAACGATTCGGCCCGGCAGGTCAACTTTGCGCTCGATGCCGCCTTGTTGGCAGGGCCGCAGGTATCGTGCCACCCGCTCCGCAATGATATGACCACGGCGATGGCCCCGGCGGTCTTGCTGGAAATTATTGAACGGCTGGGCTACAAGCCCCTGATCGTTGATTTTTCTGGGATTGATCCTATATCACTCTCGCTGCCGATGGTATAATTGGCGGGCTTAATATCCGCGAACCGCCGGTGTTTTCACGCCCGCCCTCCGTGACCCCAAGGATGTACTGCCATGCTCGATCTTGGCCTGACCCCCGCAAAGCCCACCGCCACCAGCTTTCTTGACATCACGCCACAGAACTTTGAAAGCGCAGTTTTGCTGGCGTCACAAAGCAAGCCGGTCATCGTTCAATTCTGGGCGCCGTGGTGCGGCCCCTGCCGTCAACTGAAACCCGCGCTGGAAAAAGTCGTTGGCGATGCCAAAGGCGCGGTTGGTATGGTGCGCGTCAATATTGATGATAATCCCGAATTGGCCCAGGCTCTGCGCGTGCAATCGGTGCCGATGGTCTATGCGTTTTATCAGGGTCAGCCGGTCGACGGCTTTGTCGGTGTGCGGCCTGAGAGCGAATTGAAAGCCTTTGTGGCGAAGCTGGCAGCGCTGACCGGTGCGGTCGCCAATGATAGCGCGGTGGATGCCGTAGCCGTCAAAAAGACGCTCGATCAGGCAGCGCAGTTTTTTGCCGATGGTCAATTGACCGAGGCCATGGCCGCCTATAGCACTGCCTATGATATGGACCCGGATAATGCGGCGGCCCTCGCCGGTATTGCCTGGTGCTTTGTGGCCGAGAAAAATCTGGAAGCTTTTGCAGCCGTCACAGAAGAGCTGAGCGAAGAGCTGCAAAAAGCCAAAGAACTGGCGGGCCTTTTACAGGTGAAAGCCTGGTGCAGTGACGGTGTCGATCTGGACGTGGCGGCCCTGACCGCGCAGGTGACCGCTGCCCCGCAAGAGCACGCCGCACGGTTTGATCTGGCGCAGGCACAGCTGGCGACCCTGGAAATTGAGACGGCGATTGATAACCTTCTGACGATTATTCGTAAGCAACGTGATTGGGAGAATGGCCGCGCGCGGGAAAAACTGGTGGCGGTGCTCGATGCGCTGGGCCCTTTGCATCCGATGACCAAACCGGCGCGGCGGCAATTGTCGGCGGTGTTGTTTTCATGACAACGGTCAAAGAAGCTGTGGTACTGCCCGACGTCTTGCCGATTTTTCCGCTGGCCGACGCGGTGTTGTTGCCGGATGCGGTGCTGCCGCTCAATATTTTCGAGCCGCGCTATCTGGCGATGACCAATTATGCGCTGGCGCATGGCCGCCTGATCGGCATGATTCAGCCAAGCCCGCAGGGTGGGTTGTATCAGGTCGGCTGTGCCGGACGCATTGCCCGCTTTGAAGAAACGCCGGATGGGCGTTATCTGATCACGCTTTCGGGGGTGTCGCGCTTTTTGGTAGCAGCGGAATTGCCGTTGCACGCCGGCGGTTTTCGGCTGATCCAACCGAACTGGGGCCCTTATAAGGCCGATGTGCAGCCGGTGGATGACTCCGCGCTTTGCCGCGAAAGCCTGCTCACCACGCTCAAGCCCTATTTAACCAAAATGGATATGTCCTGTGACCAATGGGACAGCATGCGGCAGATCCCCTGCGGCAAATTGGTGGCGACCCTTTCGATGATTTGCCCCTTCAGCATCGAAGAAAAACAAATGCTGCTGGAGGCGCCCGATGTGGAATCGCGCCTGAAGGCGCTGTGCGCTTTCCTGGAAAATGCGCTGTCCGACCCGTGCTGCGGCGGCGGCTGCCACTAGAGGAAAAAACGCCATGAGCGCGAAAAAACCCGACCCGAAATTGCTGGAAATTCTGGTGTGCCCGGTGACCAAATCGACGCTGGACTACGACGCCGTGCATCAGGAATTGATCAGCCGACAGGCGGGGCTTGCCTTTCCCATTCGTGATGGCATTCCCATCATGCTGATCGACGAGGCGCGCAAACTGTGATTCTTGATCTTTTGAAGGGCGTGCAGAGCGGCACCCCGCAAACAATTGCGGGCGTGCCGGTCAAGGTCTCGGCCAGGGCTAAGCGCATGGCGCTGCGCCAGGACAGCCGGACCGGGCAAATCGTCCTGACCTTGCCGCAACGAAAAACCTGGACTGCCAAGGCGGAAGCCGCCGCCAAAGGTTTTGTCGAGGCCAACCGTGCCTGGATTGCGCGGCATAGCGCTCCAGCGCGTGCGGTGGCAAAACCTTTGGCGCCGGGTGACCGGCTTTCGTTGCTGGGCCGCGATTATATTCTGGCCCATCAAGCGGGGCGCGGCGTGTCGCGGCTTGAGGGCGAGCGCATCATCGTGACCGGACAGGCCGATCACTTTCCCCGTCGCTTGCGCGATCTGTTGAAGCGTGAGGCTGAAAAAATCCTGAGCCAGCGCACGCATGACAAGGCAGCGCAACTCGGCTTGCCGCCGCGTGCCGTGCGCTTGCGCGATCCGGCCACCCGCTGGGGGTCTTGCGGGCCCGATGGCCGCATCATGTATTCATGGCGGTTGATTTTGACGCCCGATTTTGTGCTCGATTACGTGGTGGCCCATGAAGTCGCCCACCGCGTGCATATGGACCATAGTCGCGCCTTCTGGCGCCTGTGCCTGTCGCTGACGGCGCGGGGGGCGGAGGCGCGGGCCTGGCTGAAACAGCACGGCAGCAGTGTTATGAAGCTTTGAGGCAAGATTCTGAGCCATGCGCAGCATGACAAATGATTTTGACGCAACAATATAACCGAGTCATATACCGCAAGCTTTTTTTTAGCCAAATCGCGGAAAAATGCCGTTGAAGCGGCGGCCAGCCGGGGCGTAAAATAAACTATCAGCAAGACAAAAACGGGGAGGGCGCTTCGACATGCGTATCGAGCTTTGCGGGCCTTTGGGCGTTGGCAAAACGACTCTCGCCGTTAACCTGTCGCAAAAGATGGGCTGGACACTGATCCGCGAGCCGGTCGAGACGCATCCATTCCTCGAGTCGTTTTATGCGCGGCCCGCGGCGCACGCTTTCGAGAAAAACCTGTTTTTCCTGCTTGATTACCTGCACCAGATCAAAGCCTGTGAAGGCGGCGATTTTATTTTTGACCATTCCGCCGTGGTGCATCGCAGCTATGCGACGCTCAATCAAATTACGGCGGTGGAAAAGCCGGTTTATCAGGCGCTCGATAGCCTGACTGAATCTGTTGGCCCGCCTGATTTGCTGATCAATCTGGTTTGTGCACCGGCCACCATCATGGAGCGTATCAAAAAGCGCGGCCGTGCCTTTGAAGCCGAAGTGCCGATGGATTATGTGGTGGCGCTGACCAATGAAATCGATCGCCAGGTCAAAGCGGTGTCGCATTATATGCGGGTGCTAACCCTGGATGCGGCGTCTTATGATTTCGATGCGCGCCCGCAGGACAACGACAAGATCATCAGCATCATCCAACAGGCCCTGGGCACAGCGCCGGAAATGCGCGAGCGTATCAGCACGGGCGTGCCTGAAAAGATGAGCGCCTGATTTTTCTATAGTCTCAATTTTTTGCTGAGCGCGCGACTGTGCGGCGTCACGATCGGCCGTTCAGGCTGCGGCGGCCGTGCATCAACGAAACGCTGCACCGCGCGGGCAAGAAGAATACGCATATCTTCCGGCTGACCTTGGGCGCGATGCCGACCGGCAGCGCCGATAAACTGTTTGGTGATGCTTTGGCCCAGCGTATAGGTCTTGATATGAGGGCTATCACAGGCGGGGATATCAATCGACAGGCTGGCTACCTCAGGGTCATAAAAATAATCACCACAAATGCGACATAGCAGGGCGTCGATTGTGCAATTAAGCTGGACGGCGGCCTTTTCAAGCTGCTGATAGGTTTTTTGCGGCAGGACAATTTCGGTGATCTGCACGGCATGCCCGCGATCTAGCTGATCGAAATGATGATAAAGGGCGGCCAGAATGCTATCCGGCGCCGTTGCCGGCGCGTAGGCGGTCTGGGCATCGGCCAAGAGGGCGGTCGGCAAAAAGACAGCGACATTATTTGCCGGCGGTAGAAGTGGGGGCAGCACTGGCATGACACCGGGCTGGGGCTTGTCGACATAACGGCGCAGCACGACGGCGATAAAATTGTTTTGGGTTGTCTCCGAGGTGCGGACGGCCTCATCGAGGCGGGCGAAAAGGCTGGCCGGCATGGGCACCAGAGTTTGGCTGAGTTCAGCAAAGCTTTTCATAGGCGCAGCCTTTTCGATTTGGCGCGGTTGGCCGGCGTGATGACGGGTTTAGAGGGCGGCGGTGCTGCGGCCGGGATGGGTGCTGCTAAAAACTGTTCGACCGCGCGCTGGATGAGGTAGGTGCTATCGGCCCGCCCGCCGTTGCCCGGATCATGGCGGCGCATGACGTGGCTCATATGACTGAGCAGGGCGGGGTCCAGCAGGCAGCCCCCTTGAAAACGCGCGCCGCCTTCGGGCAGTTGAATGTCGGCGCTGGCCGATTGCGGCTGAAAAAGATAATCGGACAGCAGACGGCGCACCAGGTGATCAGTGCTGAGGCCCTGTGCGGCGGCGGCGGCCAACAGACGGTTAAAGCTGTCTTGTGACAGCTCGACCTGGGTGCGCAGTGCTTCTTTTTGTGGCTCCAGCACATCAAGGCTGTAATAAAGCGCGCGGCTGATCAGCGTGGCGCGGCTAGTGCCCAGCGGATGCATAAGCCAGGCGCGGTTTTCCAGCGCGGGGGGCAGACTGACCGGGACAGTCGTCATGCGCTGATCGGTGCTGGGCATCAAGGGTAGGTCAGCGGCGCCGGGCGTGTCGAGATAACTCTCAACCGCGGTGCGCAGATAATCGCCGAATTCCCAGCCGAGATAATGGGCGGTTAGTTGCGCGTGCAGGTGCAGGCTCTCGGGCAAGTCAACTTTTTCAAATGAGGGTGTGGTCATGTTTATAACCGCAGCCTTTTTGATTGCGCCCGCTGGGTGGGGGTGATGACGGGCCGGTCAGCTTGGGGTGACGCTTCTGCGCTGGCGGGCGGTGGGACCAGCCCACCGGGAATGGCGGCCAGATAGTGCGCGACGGCGGTCTGTAGCAAAGCGGTGCTGCTGGTGGGGCGGCCGGAGAGACTGGCGCGGTTGAGAATACCTTGCATCTGCGCCTGTAGTCCCTCGCCCAATTGAATGGTGCCTTTATAAACAGCGGCGCCGTCTGCAATTGGTGGAGGCGTCAGAAGGGCGGCGGGGTTGAAGACCAAATCGGCGAGGGCACGGCGGATCGTCTCTTCAGGCGTGAAAGCATACTGACGGGCGAAAGCGGCAATACGGTCATGGTCGTCTTGCGCCAGGGTAAGTTCGAGCCGCATTGATTGGGGCTCGGCGTCGAGCGTATCAAAATGGGCGTAGAGGGCACGGGCTAAAATCTCATCAAAGCTGGTGCGGGGGCCATGCATGGCGAGCGCACGGTTATAAAGATCGCGCGCGATCTCTAGATCGGTTTCGTGGCTGGCGTCACCCATTAGCGGCGGCATGGCAAGGCGGGCGCAGTGCGGGTCGCTGATGTAAGCGCCCAGGATAAGCGCGATAAAGTCGGGCCAGCTGCTGTTTTGCTGGCGGGCGGCTGCGCGCGCCCGCAAAGCCAGCGGACGGGGAAGATAGAAGATGTCGTTTATTATCTGGCTCATCTTCACAACCGCAGCTTTTTGGTGGCTGCACGGTCGGCAGCGCTCGGTTTGAAAGTCGGGGCGGCAGGCAGTCGCACCGCGGGCAGACTCTGTGTATAAAGATGAATGGCGCGGATAAAGATAGTGTTGATCCCCTCTGGCCCGCTCAGGTTCTGATGGAGGGGTAGCGCATTCTTGACCGCCTGTATAAAGAGGCCGGGGAGTTTGATATCGCCGGTATAGGTTAACATGTCGGCGGTAAGACGGGCGGGTAAATGCAGCTGATCGTGGCTGATATCCTGTGCGCGCTCGCTGTAGATATAATCACAGACCGCGCGGCGGACCATGCTGTCGATGCTGCAACCGGCGGCAGATGCCTGGGCGGTGAGCTGGTTGTAAGTGGCCGCCGGTAAATGCAGGCGCTGCATATGACCCAGCATATCATCATGCAAGTCATCGAAAAACGCCGCCAAAATACGTACGGTGATCTCTTCGAGCGATTGATGGGGATAGGCCGCTTGCAGATCCTCGTAAAGGGCGTCTGCATACTCGACGCTGACTTTCTCGCGCGGTGTGGTGCCGGTGGGGGTAACGGGGCGGGTGGCGGCGTCATCGCGGTTGAGATGGATGCCCACCACATCGGCGATATAATCGGCTGTGGTGTCGCCATCCTCGCGCAGACGTTCCATACGGCGGATGAAGACGCGGGGCAGCTCCAGCTGGTGGGTGTGATCGGTCATGCTCATAACCTCAGCTTTTTTGTAGTCGCCCGCGCTTTGGCCGTTGGTATAAACGGGGCGGGCTCTGGCGCTGGTGGGTTGCCGAGACCGTTGCTGTAGAATTGCAGGGCGCGGGCGATCACGTGGGCGATGTCTTCGCGGCCATTGTTTTCCGCGTGCTGCGGCTGCAGGTCTTCGAGGGCGGTCAAAAGGTAAC
>JAIXUW010000109.1 GCA_027483355.1 Alphaproteobacteria bacterium | reverse complement strand
GGGGCTATGGGGTTGCTGTGTCATGATGACGCAGACGAGACCAAATCTTGTTGTAAAAGGCAAGTGGCCCCCGCACATATTTGGACCATCAGGGATTTTTGTACAGCATGATTACCAACGAACTCCGCCAGGAAATCGAACGAGAACTGGGCAAGCGCCTTTTGGCGGCCGCCCCTTTGTCGGCCGCCAATAACGCGCAGATCTATCGCCTGGGCGTCGAGGGCGGTACATCGATCGTGGCCAAGGTAGCGGCACGCGGTCTTGAACTGGAAGCTTTCATGCTGCGCTACTTGCGCTCTAAAACGGCGCTGCCGGTACCGACGGTGTACTACAGCAATGATCACGTCATTCTGATGGAATTCGTGCAGACCGATTATTCCGCCGACGACCGCGCGCATCGCCATGCGGCCGAATTGCTGGCGGGTCTGCATAGCATTCGCGGCGCCGAATACGGTTTCGAGCGGGATACCCTGATCGGATCATTACCGCAGCCCAACCCGCCGTCTGGTGACTGGGTTGGCTTTTTTGCGGAACATCGCCTGCTGCATATGGCCAAGGCTGCCGTGGATGAAAACAAAATCGACAAGAAAATGCTGGCGCAGGTGGAAAAGCTGGCGGGTAAATTGCACGGCTATCTGGGGCGCCCGCAGCCCCCCGCGCTTATTCACGGCGATGTCTGGGGCGGCAATATTTTATTTGGCCGCGGCAAAATCGCGGCTTTCGTGGACCCCGCCATTTATTACGCCGACCCTGAAATTGAATTGTCGTTTATTCGCCTTTTCGCTACATTGAACGATAGTTTTTTCCTGCACTATAACGACCTGCGCCCGATTGCGCCGGGTTTCGAAGACACGCGGGCGCCGATCTATTCGATCTATCCGCTCTTGGTCCACACGCGCCTGTTCGGTACATCCTATGCGCGCAAGGTGCAGAAGGTTTTGGATAAGTTTGTGTAGGTTTAAATGGTCTGGCACCTCTGGTCGCGTACCGCGCCCAGCCGGTGCAGGCGACGTGCTGACTCACCAAACATTGTAAAGCCTGCTTATGGGCGTTTCGCGGTGAGCCAAGCGCCTGCCGCGGTTGTGCCGTCAGGCACAGAGCGGCCAGCTCATTAAATTCTTAAGCAATATGCGGCGTGAAGATACCGACCGTGCGGCTGATGAAGTCTTCGATGCCGCTGGTGCCGAAGCTGGCGGGGTCGAGTTTTTGCTCGACGATCAGCGTGGTGAGACCGTGGCAAAGGCTCCACAGGGTTACGGTCATAAAGCGCGGATCGACATCGGCTTTGAGTTTATTTGCCACGGCCGTTGAAATCAGCGCGTAGCTTTTACCCGCCGTCATGGCAAGGGTCGGGTATTTGCGCAAGTCCGATAGCTCGCGGCCAAACATAATCTGGAACAGTGCCTTGTTTTCGCGGGCAAAGCGGATGTAGCTGACCATCAAACGCTCGAGGCGTTGGCGGGTGGAAGCAGCCCCCGTGGCATCTTCGGCCATTTGCAGGGCGAGACGTTGAAAGCCTTCTTCGGCAATGGCGGCCAGCAGATCGTCTTTGTCGCGGAAGTGACTGTAGGGGGCGGCTTGGGTGACACCCGTCGCTTTGGCAAGGGCGCGCAGCGATAAACCTTCAACCCCGTCGCTTTCCAGCAATTCGCGGGCGGCAATCAGCAGCGCGTCGCGCAGGTTGCCATGGTGATATTTGAATTTCTTTTGTAGGTCCGCCGTTTTATCGACGATGATGGCGGCGCGGTCATCGGGTGCTGACCCACTGGTGGCGGTGGATACGGCAAGACGATTGTCGGACGCGCTATCGCGTACCGGCGTTACTACGGTCATGAAAAGACAACTCCCAAAATGAATCCGGCCCCAAATGCCGGTAGAACCCCCGGATGCCGTCCCCAAAGACCGCATCCGAATAACATCTTGGCATTGTTGGATTCAGTCTGTCAACTGCGCCGTTCAGGCCGCTCTTTGCGCCGCCAGTGCCTTGAGATCGCGCATCACCTCGACAAAGACGCTGTCCCAATCGCCCGGTTGCGGCTGGCGATAGAGCTGCATCGACGGGTACCACGGGGTATCGCGGCGTTCTTGCAAATAGAGCCAATAGGGGCGGTCATGCAACAGGTTCCAGACCGGCACGCCGAGAGAACCTGCCAGATGCGCCACCGAGCTATCGGTCATGATGACGAGATCCAGTTGGCGCAGTGCTGTCGCCGTCTGGGCGAAATCTTCAAAGTGCGGGGCGATTTCATGGATAAGGTAATGGGCGCCCAAAGGCCGCAGGTCGTTTTCCCGCGGGCCTTTTTGCAGGCTGTAGAGGGTGACACTGGGGATATCCATCAGCGGCAGAAAACGTGCGGCCTCGACCGAGCGTTTGCGGTTATTGCCAAAGGTGACGCTGCCCGACCAGATAATGCCCACGCGCAGACGGCCCTGGCCCGCATCCAGCGCGTTTTGCACAATGGGGGGTAGGTCAACCGCGTCGGTAAAGGCCGCGGCCGGTGGGATATTGGTCAGGTCTGTTTTAAAGATGCCGGGCAGGCTCATCATGCTTTGCGTGTAGTCAAAGGCGCCGGGGACGGCGGCGGCTGTTCCCGCCGCGTCGATGGCGATGATGCGCAGCCCCTCGATTTTCGCCAATAGCCGATGCAGCGGCTTTTTGCAGGCGAGGGTGACTTCGGCTGCCTGCGCAATTACCAACGGCAAGTAGCGCGCACAAAGAAGGGTGTCACCGAAACCCTGCTCTTCGGTTAGGAGAATTTTTTTGTCACGGAGATCTTCGCCAGCCCACAGCGGCAGATGCGGCGCGTGGTTTTTCATCTCGGGCAACAACCGCCGCGCTTCAAAGGCGGGCCAGGCGCGGGCGTAGTCGCCCTGGTAGAGGAGGCACATCGCCTGCTCCCACGGCAGCTGCACGTCTTGGGGCAGCTGTTGGGCAAGCGCCGTGAAATGATCATAAGCCTCGGCGAATAAACCCGCCTCGCGGCAGGCGACGGCCAGATTGCGGTGCACCAGTTGATCATCAGGGGCCAGCGCATAGGCGCGGCGCTGACAATCCAGCGCCTCGGCGATGCGGCTTTCATCACACAGGGCATTGCCAAGATTGGTAAGGCAGCCGCTGTGCTGCGCGTCAAGGGCGCTGGCGCGCAGACCAGCAGCGATGGCGGCGCTGTGGTGGCCGAGACGGCGGAGTGCTGTGCCCAAATTCATCCACGATGAAAAATGCGCCGGGTGGCTGGCGACGATGGCCGCCCATTTTTCGGCGGCTGACTGCAGATGGCCCGCTTTGAATTCGGCATGGGCGATCTTGAACAATTCATTCACGGTGACGGGTTTTGCAGCAGGTTTGGCAGCGGTCATAGCGGTTCATCCCGGGCGGGAGGGTTAATAAAAAAGATCACGCAGGCGCAGGGCCATGGCGCTGTAGTTTTTAAAAAAAGCTTCATAGGTTTTATAGGCAAAGCGTGTCAGCGGATAAACCGTTTTTTCCAGGCGGCCAAGGTGGGTTGTTTTATCAAAGCGCGCGGCCGACATGGTCGATTCAATCGCATAGTCCGGCAAGACCGGCGATGGCCAGACGGCATAGGTATCGATGCCGGTGCGCCAGACCTCACCATGAAGGGTATCGATCGGCACGGCGCTGTTGCGGGCGGCGGCAGCGAGCCTGGCCGCGCCGTCGCGGCTGACCACATAACCATAGGCACCGCCCGGCGTGCCATAAACCCGACAGAGCGCGTGCCGATAGGGGCCGGGCTCACCCTCCAGCGCCCGCAAGGGCCGCAGATTGCCCACGATTTTGCGATTGCCCAAAAAGCGGATCAGGCCAAAAGGCTGTCCCTGATCATGCAGACGCATAATATCGGCCAGCACCGCCGGCAGCGCGTCGCCCAAGAGAGCATCGTCTTCGAGGATAAGGGCGAGCGGCGCCGGGTCGGCGGCAATATTCTGGTAAAGGATCGCGTGCGATATCAAGCAGCCGATTTCGCTGGGCGTCAGATCGCGCCCAAAAAAAAGCCGACGGCGACGGCTATTGTAATAAGGTTTGATCTCGGCGGCGCTGAGGGATGCACCTTCGATGGCATCAAAAAACGAAAACGGCAGACCTAATGTCTGCAAACGCGCAGCGATGCGTTGGCGCCGATCGACGCAGCGGGTCAGGCTGATGACATAAGTATGCGGCAGCGAAAAAGCGGTCATGATGGGGCCGACTTTACGGGCTGATGCGCCGCGGATCAACCGCCTCTTTGCGAAAAAAACTATCTGGAAAACCTGTTGAAAACTAAATACTTGTGGCAGGAATGTCACTTGCAGTGCGGCAATTTTGTGGTATCGTCCTCATCGGTTTACCAAGGTAGTGGGTTCGTCCGCGACGCTTGGCGCACGATCAAACTTTCACTGCCTCAAATTAAAATTTCACATGGAGAGATAACAATGGCTGTAGTAACTGGCACCGGCGGCGCGGATATTTTCACTGAGTCGGGCGGTCCCGATATCGATTATGCTGTCGGCAATACGCTGCGCGGCAACGCGGGTAACGACACCTATTTTATCATTGCCGGTGACACCACCACCGTTGTCGACGAAGTCGGCGGTACGCCTGCCGGTACAGATCTTATCAGCTCTGCCAATAACTTTGACATGTCGGTCCGCGGCCTGGGTGCTGAAAACCTCACGCTCACCGGTACCGCGACCACTGGTACAGGCAACACCCTGAACAACGTCATCACGGGCGCCAACAACGCAGTTCAATACATCCTCAGCGGTGGTGACGGTGACGATACCCTGACCGGTAACGATCTGGTTGACACCCTCACGGGCGGCATTGGCAGCGACATTCTGATCGGTGGCGTGGGTGCCGACACCATGATTGGTGGCACTGGCAACGATACTTTCGTTGTCGATAACGCTAACGACGTCGTCACCGAAGCAACCAGCGAAGGCACCGACCTTATCAGCTCGAGCGTCAACATCGCGGCTCTTGCTGCCAACGTTGAAAACCTGACCCTGACGGGCGCTTCTGCAAACGAAGGTACCGGTAACGCACTTGCCAACGTGATGGTTGGTAACGAAGCGACCGAAACCTACACCCTGGTGGGTGGCGCTGGTGATGATACCATCACCGGTAACAACCTCGCTGACATCCTGAGCGGTGGCGACGACAATGACACCCTCAGCGGTAGCGCGGGTAACGATACCCTCAACGGCGGCGCCGGCAACGACAGCCTTGATGGCGGCACCGGCAACGACACCCTGGTGGGTGGCGCGGGTAACGATACGTACATCGTCGACAGCGCTACTGACGTTGTCACTGAAGCTGCTAATGAAGGCACCGATATTGTTCGCTCGACGGTCAACATTACGACTTTGGCGACCAACGTCGAAAACCTGACCCTGGTTGGCAGCTCTGCCAACGAAGGTACCGGTAACGCCCTTGCCAACGTCATCATTGGTAACGAAGCGACCGAAACCTATACCCTGAACGGCGGCGACGGCAACGATACCCTGACCGGTAACGCGCTGGCTGACATCCTCAACGGTGGTGCTGGTAACGATACCCTCACCGGCGGTCTTGAAGCGGATACCCTGAACGGTGGCACCGGTAACGACACCATGATCGGTGGCGCTGGTAACGACATTTTCTACGTCGACAGCGCCTCTGACGTTGTCACCGAAGGTGCGGCGGCTGGTACCGATACCATCATCTTCGCCGCTGGTCTGAACGCGATCGACCTCGGCGACTACAGCAACATCGAAGCCTTCACCTTTGACACGGGCGTTACCACCAATACCCGCATCACCGGTACTTCGGGTGCTGACACCATCACCGGCAGCGATGGCAACAACATCATCACCGGCCTGGCGGGTGGCGACACCATCAACGGCGGCGCTGGTAATGACACCATCAACGGCGGCGACGATGCTGACGTAATCACCGGCGGTACCGGCAACGACCGTATGGTCGGCGCTGGCGGCAACGACACCTATTTCGTTGACAGCAGCGATGATACCGTTGTTGAAGCAGCTGCTGGCGGCACCGATCTGGTGTCCTCGAGCGCGACCTTCACCCTCTCGGCCAATGTTGAGAACCTGACCCTGACCGGCGGCAGCGCCATCAACGGTACCGGTAACGGCGAAGCCAACGTCATCACCGGTAACGGTGTGGCGAACAGCCTGTTCGGCCTGGGTGGCAACGACACCCTGAGCGGCGGCATCGGCAGTGACTACCTCGATGGTGGTCTGGGCGACGACACCATGATCGGCGGCACCGGCAATGACACCTTTGTAGTCAACGCAGCCACCGACGTAGTGACCGAAGCGGGCGGCGAAGGTACTGATACCATCCGCACCTCGGTCAGCCTGACCCTGGCAGCCAACACGGAAGCGCTGGTAGCAACGGCCAACAACCTGACCCTGACCGGTCTGGGCACGACCGACCAGCTGACCTCCTTTGACAGCACAGCTGGCCGCACCACCCTGGTCGGTGGCGATGGCAGCGATACTTACTTCCTCAACGGTCGCAACGACGTGGTCACCGAGACCGCGCCCAATGGCGATACCGATGTGGTCGAAATCAACTGGACCCGTGCCAACGAAGTCCTGTCGCGTGCAACTCTGGCAACACAATACGCCAACGTTGAAACCTTCACCCTGTCGGCTGATGCGATTGCAAACGGCGCGGTGATCGTTGACGTTCTGGGTACCTCCACCAACAACGGTGCTGCCTTTGGCGGTGCTGCGGGTGGCGCGCAGACCATCGATGGCGGCGTCAGCCGTAACTCGACCCTGCAAGGTGGTACTGGTACGGATACCTATGTTGTCCGTAACGCGACGCAAACGATTGAAGAGGCTGCCAACGGTGGCGAAATCGACACCGTCCGCACCTTTGTCAGCGGCGTCACTCTGGGTGCCAACCTGGAAAACCTGGAACTGGCCGGCCGTGTGCGCGCTGGTACCGGTAACGCTTCGAATAACACCCTGACGGGTAACGAAGCTGCCAACGTCCTCGACGGCGGCACCGGTAACGATAGCCTCATCGGTGATGAAGGTAGCGATACCTATTACATCGACGCGGCAGGCGACGTTGTTATTGAAGATGGCATCACCAATGCTGACGGTACGCGCGATGCGATCATTGCCTCTGTGTCGGTTGACCTCAGTGGCGAAGGCGATCTCGCTGGTATCGAAGCCGTGACCCTGACGGGCGGTGCTGGTCTTGATGTTGTTGGTAACAACAAAAACAACACCCTGGTCGGTAACACCGGCGATAACGAAATCAACGGTGATGCTGGTAACGACGTGATGATCGGCGGCGCTGGTAACGACACCTACACCGTCGACAGCCTGCAGGATCGTATCACGGATACGGCTGGTACGGCTGATCGCGTCATCGTCGACATTGCCACCGGTAACTACCGTCTGGCTGCCAGCATTGAAAACGCCAACGTTAACGGTGACGTCTTCAAGTTCTTCGGTAACGCATCGATCAACGTCATTACCGGTAACGGTGATGCCAATACCATCGACGGTGGTGCTGGTAACGACACCATCAACGGCGGCCTTGGCAACGACACCCTCTTTGGCGGTACAGGCAACGACAGCCTGATCGGCAATACGGGTCTTGATATTGTTTACGGCGGTGCCGGCGACGATACCATCACGGGTAACGATGGTAACGACACGCTCTACGGCGATGCCGGCGACGACATCATCGATGGCGGTGCCGATATTGACATCATCTACGGTGGTCGTGGCGATGATGCCCTGACCGGCGGTGCCGAAGTTGATACTTTCGTCTTCGAACGTGCTGGCGGCCTTGATACGGTTGCTGACTTCGGCACGGGCAACGATATCTTGAATATCGCTGACCTGCTGACCGGCGACGGCACTGGCATCAACGCTGGTAACATCGCGACCTACCTCAACTTCTCTGAAGCGGGCGGTAACACGACCGTTCAGATCGATGCCAACGGCGCTGCCGGTGGTACGAACTGGACCAACGTTGCAGTCCTGACCGGTGTCACCGGTCTTGATGAGGTCACCCTCTTCAACGCAGCCCGCGTGGTTGTGGTCGACTAATCTTTCGCTCCTCACGGGGCAGAAACAAAACCGGCGGTCCTTGCAAAAGGGCCGCCGGTTTTGTTTTGGCTGAAATTTGGCGTTTAACGGCGCGGTGCGGCATCCCGTTTTGGTTGGTCGGCCGTTGGCAGATTGACAACCGTCACCTGGCCATCGCCTTGCAGCTGCACCAAGGGCAGTCTTGTATAAGCGGCGCCGTAATAGCTGCGTGCGACGTCGGGCATGATTGGTCGGGTTGTGAAACTCTGCGTATCCGTCTGGTGATCGACCGCGATGATGATATCGCCGCCCTCGACCCGCTCGGGCGTGGTGCCGGTGCCTTTGACGAACAGATCAAAGCGGGCAATAAACGCGGTCTCTTGGCTGGCGGGTCGGGCGCCATAGGCGGCATGGTTTTCACGGACAGCGGCGATGGTATCGGCAGCACCGTCGCTCTTGATCCAGTCGAGATGTTGCAGTCGGTCGGCTTGTCCCGCAAAAGGGGCAGGGCCATAGGCTTCACTGATAAAATCTTGCAATTTGCCGGCCGCCAGGTCCGCGATGAAGGCGGCGGTCAGGCCGCTACTGCCCAGATCGTAACGCGCCACCAGGGCGGCGGCGTGGGCCTGCTGTTCGGCCAAGGTGGCGCCTTGCAGCATGATCATGACAGCGCGTGCATCGCCCTCCGCCGGGATCACTTCCGGTTTGCCGCCGGAATGATTGCCGGGGTTTTGAAAGGTGAGCGTTGCACTTGACGTATTTTCTACAATCAGCCGCACGTCGGGGCGGCGGGATGTTGTGGGCAAGGTGGCGCCGGCCGCGCTCAGAATGTCTTGAACCTGGCGATAGATGGCATCGCCCGCAAAGACCTTCTCGGGCCAGGATTTAACGGCGAAACGATTGAATCTGGGTGCTTGCATGATCAGACGGGGGTTGGGTTTTGACTATGTTTGAGTATAACAGCCCATTTCGAAATTAATATGAAAACATTATAAACCTCTGATTTAGTGAAATTATTTTATATTCCAACAGAAAACCTTTGAATAAATATGGAAAAAAACATATAAAGGAGATCCCTCATCCGGAATCAGGCCCATGTTGCGCGACACCTTTAACAAGATCAAAAACTACCCGTATAAAACCGCCATCAAAGAAGCGGTGCTGTTCACGCCCATCGAAGTGCCGATTGCGGCGGTGGCCTTGGGTGCGGTTTTTGGCATGGCCAGTTTCAATCTGGAACAGGCCAAGCGCGGGCAGATCCCGCTCGCTTTCTCGGAAATCAGCCAGACCGAGTTGTACCATGAAACCATCGGCGGCCAACCGGTGCCGCCCTTGACACGTTTTTATTCGGTCACCAACGATGTGGTGATGCAGGTGTTCGAAGCCAACAATATCTCGCGCAACAACTGGCATCCGGCGCCCGACCGCTTCGCATATGAGCTGGAGAAAAAAGTCGATCAGTCGATGCGCATCCACACGCTGATTTCCGATTACGCGCCCCAGATGGCGGGCTGGACGGCAGCGGCGCGCCAATCCATCGCACCGATGACGGCGGCTGCCAATGATCTGGCACCGGTGGTCGAGGCGCTGGATGAAGCTTGGGATGATGATCACCGCGATGTCTATCGCACCGAGTATTATCAAGAAGAAGAATGCAGCGGGTCTGGTGAGACAGAGAGCTGTTCGATGGTGACTAAGTCACGCGAAGTCTATGATTACACAATCCACACCTATACCTATGACCGCCGCCAGGGCCAATTGGCGGCGACATTGTTGCGTGATTTTATGCGTGAACACCCCGATATCCGTATCGACGAGCGTTTTATTCGCGTGACCGTCACCAATGCCGAAAACGAATGGGCGATGCGCGAAAGTCGCCGCCGTTTGCCGGGTTACGAAGCACTGACGCAGGAAGATTATCTACGTCTCACCAATGTCTGGGCCGATGGCTCGAACGTCAGTGTATTGACACCCAAGATTTTAGAAAACCATGGCCAGCTTTTCCGTGCCGGTACCGCCTGGATTGCCGCTGCCCCCCGTGCGCGCAGCGATACCTACCGCACCGGCAACCGCAGCGATTCAGGGCCAGCCGCTTTCCAAACCGCCGAGGCCGCGCTTGATTACGCGGTAGCACTGCGCCGTGATGTCGGCCGCATCGATGGCGGCATGCAATTTGCCGGCAGTCAAATACCGGTGTTGAACCAAAAGATTGTCCAATACGTCAACGCTGTCCTGCATGGCGGCGAGGGTGACACCAAACGCCTGCGGCGTGAAGTGATGAACTTGTCACGCGAGATTTATGCGCGTAACTATGCCGGCGG
>JAIXUW010000203.1 GCA_027483355.1 Alphaproteobacteria bacterium | reverse complement strand
CGCCCAGCAGGTTGGTGATCAGCGGTTTGAAGTCATGCGACGCGCCAAACGTCTGGGCAATACGCGAGGCGGTGCGTGTGCAGTAGACGTTTTGAATGGCGACACCCAGGTAGTGCAGGATCCAACCGAGATCAAGGCGGATCATATGGCCGATAAAAAGGCGCTTAGGTTCAGACAAAACCGCCTTGAGGTTGGGGGCGCTGTAATCCTTGGCAGTGAACTGCACGATATCAACGCGGTCGTGCCGGGAATCATAAAGCTGTACCACACATAAACGATCGCGTTGCAGGCTGAGACCCATCATTTCGCAATCAATCGCAACGCTCTCGCCAAAGGCAAGTCCGGCGGGTAAGTCATTTTGATAAAGATGAATGTTTGTCGTCATTTTTAAAAACCGGGTGGGAGAGGTGCAGAAGGTGGCAAAATGGTTGGTGTTGTCAGGGGCGCAGCAGAGGTGACCGTGATACCCGCCGCGTCACGGCGTCGGGCCAGATCCTCGACGTAAATGCGCTCCAGATAGTCAAAAGTAACACCGCCCTGGTCGCTGAGAATGCTGTTCACCGCCAGGTACATGGCGGGTACGTCTTCCGCCCTGATCGCCGTCAGCAAGGGCATCAAGAGGGGGCGGTCGGCGGCGGCATCAAGGCGTTCGGCCTGCTTGGCGCCATAGGCGAAAGTCTCACCATAGCGGCGGCAGAGATAGGATTTGGCGGTCAGCCACAGCACGCATTTTAATTCCATCAGGCGTAGGTCATCCATCACGGCGGCATCTTTCATCCGCGCCAGATATTGACCTAGCATAATTTTATCGCCCTTACGGTTGCTGTCGTTTATTTCGTATTGGCCCACGGTGGTGGTGATATTTTGCGCGAGCAAGACGGAATCAGGATTATTTTGTTGCTGGTGTTTGGCTAGTTGTTCTAAAAGGCCGCGGGCAATAGGGCGATATGCCGCTGCATCACCGCCATGCACCCGGTTAAAGGCGGCGGTGAGGCTTTTTTCTGCACCAGGTTGCGCCTGACGCAGGCCTACCAAGTTGCGCCCGATGGGGGATATCCAATCTTGGGCCGTCAATAACTCTAATCCCGCCAGCATCTGCAGGCCTTCAAGGGCGGCGATGTGGTGATCGCGCGGGGTTTCTGCGCTTGTGAGGGCTGTTTCAAGGCTTGCCAATTTCGCTTGCGATTCTGCAATCACGCTGGGACCAAGCGGGGCGGGGCCCGCATCAATAAAGGCGGTGGCCTGGGCGCGCAGGTCGTTTAGCTTTTCGTCCTGGCAGTGCAGGGGATAGGCATCCAAAATCATACTGAACAGAAAAGGAAAGCGGCGGACTTCGCGCGTGTGCTGGGCGTGAAAATCAAGGTAGGAGCGGTCGATAATTTTGAGATCAATACTGACAGGTTCGGCCAGTCCCGGGATATGCATCCACTGCGAGGCAAACATCGCGGCGGCAAAGCGCGGGGGCAGCGCATCGTAAAAAATAACAAAATCGAAATCGGAGTTTTTCTTGGCGGTGGCGTCCGGCGCGGTTTCGCCGTTGAGGACGCGGGCATGTGAACCCGCCAGCAAAATGGCATCTGCATCGCCCAGATGTTCAAGAAGATATGGCTTGATGTGTGTCTCAAGAATATCTGTGGCTTGCATCGATTCCCTTTCGGTTGATGCGCTGACACCTTATTTGAAATACGGAAAAAAGCAATACCTTTGCTGCGTTGCCGCGAAAATAATCAGTGGCGATGACAGTAAGGCGAGAATCCGGCGTTCCCGCGCAGCCTATAAACCTATGATAAATATGAATTAAAAATGTATTTGACGGATGTCTGTATGTTATGTTAATTCTGTGGCGTCTTTTCAATCTCGTGTCTATGGAGTCCATCCCTATGAAATACATCAGCGACAAAATTACCCCTGATATGGCGCCCTTGCGCGTGGCGGTGGTGCATCCGGTGGATAAAAATTCTCTGAGTGGCGCTTTCGAAGCGGCGGCCGCCAAGCTGATCACCCCTATTCTGGTAGGTCCAGAAGATAAAATTCGCGCCGCCGCCGCCGAAATGGGCATTTCGCTGGCGGGCGTCGAGATTGTTACCACCGAACACAGCCATGCTGCGGCTGAGGCGGCGGTGCAGCTGGTCAAAGACGGCAAAGCAGAAGGCTTGATGAAAGGCAAACTACATACGGACGAATTCCTGGGCCCGATTGTCGCCAAAGAAGCCAATTTGCGCACCGCCACCCGCATGAGCCACGTCTTTATCATGGAAGATCCGGGTTATCACAAGCCGCTCTATATCACTGATGGGGCGATGAACATCGCGCCGGATCTAAAAACAAAAGCCGATATCGTCCAGAACGCGATTGATCTTTTCTGGAAGATTGAAGGTCGCGAACCTAAGGTCGCCATTCTGGCCGCCACCGAAGAGGTTGAACCCGCACAACAAACAACCCTGGATGCCGCAGCGCTGACCGTCATGGCCATGCGCGGCCAGATCAAAGGCGGCAAGGTTGAGGGGCCATTCGCCCTGGATAACGCCATTTCTAAAGAATCCGCTGCCTTGAAAGGCATTGTATCGGATATCGCTGGTGACGCTGATATTCTGGTTTTCCCCAACGTCGAAGCGGGCAATATCTTCTTTAAATCTCGGGCGCTTATGTCGAAAGTGCCGCTGGGTGGTGTGGTTTTGGGCGCGCGCGTGCCCGTGATGCTGACCAGCCGTTCTGCGGGTGCGGCCGAACGCACGGCATCGGCTGGGATTGCTCTGTTGGCGGCACGCCGCCCCGGTCGTCCGAAATAATTTAGAAAGATACCCTCATGCAAAAACCCGCCACTTGCCTTGTTCTGAATGCCGGTTCGTCGTCGCTGAAATACGCGCTGTATAATCTGACTGACATGAGCCTGATCCAGAAGAAAACCATCGAGATTGGTGCGGCTGGTTACGATGCCGCTTTCGCATCGGTGCTGGGCTTGATTGACAGCATGAATGTGCAGACGGTGGCGCACCGGGTGGTCCACGGCGGACGCGACTATGCGGCACCCCAGCGTATTGATGCGAAAGTGCTGGCGGATCTGACCGCTTTGACGCCGCTGGCTCCCTTGCATCAGCCGCATAACGTTAAACCGATTGCCTTGTTGCTGGCAAAATATCCGAAGCTGCCGCAGGTGGCTTGTTTCGATACAGCCTTTCACCGCAGCCAGCCACGCCTGTCGCAGCTGTACGCCTTGCCGCACGCGATGGCGGACGAGGGTATCTTGCGCTATGGCTTTCATGGCTCGTCGTATGAATATATTGCTTCGGTGCTGGCCGATTATGTGGGTAGCCGCGCCAAAGGCAAATTTGTCGTGGCACATTTGGGCAATGGCGCCAGTTTGTGCGCGATGGTTGACGGCAAGAGTGTAGCCACCACTATGGGCTTTACGCCACTCGATGGCCTGATGATGGGCACCCGCACCGGCGCGATTGACCCGGGCGTGGTGTTGCATCTGGCCGAACAAAAGAAAATGACCGCCAAAGAAATTGGCAACCTGTTTAATAAAGAATCTGGCCTGAAAGGTGTATCGGGGATTAGCCCGGATATGCGGGAGTTGTTGGCCAGCCCCGATCCGCGTGCGGCCGAAGCCGTTGATCTTTTCTGTCTTTATGCCGCCCGGCAGATTGCCGCCCTCAGCGTCGATATGGGCGGTCTTGACGGGATTGTCTTTACCGCCGGCATCGGCGAAAACGCCCCGGTCATTCGCGAGAAAATCTGCGCGCGTTTGAAGTTTCTGGGGGTTGTTTTAAACGACGTCGCCAATCATGAAAATGGTTCTGCCATTCATCAGCTTGATAAACCCGTGTCGGTCCATGTCATCAAAACCAACGAAGAGCTGATGATGGCCCGTCATGCGGTAGCCATATTGGCCAAGCCATTTATCAGTCCTGCTAAAACCTTTAAGTGACGATAATCTGCCCGTCGGTATAAAGGTCATTAACGTTGAGACCGGTAATGCTCTGCAGTGTCGCGATGGTTGTGAAGCTGGCGCCGCCTACCGTCCCATTAGCATCGACACGGAAGTTTGTGTTGCCGCCACCGGTCGTCAGGCTGACGAAATCAGCGATATTGCTAACACCTGGCGTGAAGCCCACCAAAATATCGGCGATATCGAGCGCGTCGCCAAGTCCGGCGCCAAAGTTGCCGCGAACAAAATCGTTCACCCGGTCAGTGCCGCCACCGGGCGAAAAGACAAAGACATCACTCCCCCCGCCGCCAGTCAGAGTATCGGTTCCGGTACCTCCAGCAAGAATATCATTATCAAGGCCACCCACAAGAATATCGTTACCCCCGTCGCCGTTCAGGGTATCCGCCCCGTCACCGCCTTCGAGTGTGTTGGTGCCGGTGTTGCCGGTGAGGGTGTCATTGCCGCTGCCGCCGATGATATTTTCGATGCCAATCAGTACGTCACCTTGGGCGTGGCCACCTGTACCCGTATTGGTGAGAAGGCTGACCACGACACCGACGGTATCGTCATAGCGCACCGTATCGGTGCCGGCGCCGCCATTGAGGGTATCTGCACCGGCACCGCCGAACAGGGCGTCATTACCATCACCGCCATTAAGGGTATCGTTACCATTGCCACCCCAGAGGGTGTTGGTACCTGTATTGCCGGTCAGGATATCATTGAAGTCGGAACCCAGGAGGTTTTCAACTGCACTGATTGTGTCTGTACCCGCGCTGCCGGTATTCTGAGCGGCGGTTGTCGCCAGGCTGACGGTGACGCCACCAGCGGCCGAGGCATAACTTGCGGTATCCGTATTGTTACCACCGTTGATGATGTCATTGCCGGCGCCGCCCTCCAGCGTGTCGTTACCATCATCACCGTTGAGCGTATCGTTGCCATCCCCGCCGAACAGCAGGTCGTTACCACTGACGCCCCAAAGAACATTCGTGGCGCCGTCGCCCGTTAAGGTGTCGTTGAAGTTGCTGCCGTAGATGTGTTCGAAGTTAAGGTAGGTGTCGGTGCCACTGCCGCCGGTATTCTGCGCTGTTGTCACCGATAGATCGACCGTCACGCCGCTGGTGTGGCGGATAAAGCGTAACTGGTCGATGCCAGCGCCGCCATCGAGAATATTGCTCCCCGTATTGCCTTCGAGTGTGTCGTTAAATCCGCTGCCGATCAGATTTTCGATGCTGGTTAAAATATCGGAACCTGCGCTGATCGTGTTTTGGCTGGCTGTCAGAAGCAGCGAAACGTTGACGCGGGCCGTTGTGGTTGCATAGCTTGCCGTATCCGTGCCGTTGCCGCCCAGCAGTGTATCGTTGCCGGCACCACCGATGAGTGTGTCATCACCGTCGCCGCCGGTGAGGATATTAGCGGCCGCACTGCCGGTGAGTGTATCGGTATAGGCCGAGCCAACCAGACGTTCAACACTGTTTAATGTATCTGTACCAGCCCCGATGGTATTTTGCGCCGTGGCCAGAGCGAGACTGACGGTAACCCCTGCCGTTGCGTTGGCATAAGAAACTGTATCGGTACCGCTTCCGCCTTCGAGGGTATCGTTACCGTCGAGGCCTTCGAGTGTATCATTGCCGCTACCACCTTGCAGAAGGTTATCACCGTTGCTGCCAGTCAGGCTGTCGGCGCTATTACTGCCGGTCAGCGCTTCTATCGAGATGAGCGTATCAGTTCCTGAGGCGCCGGTATTCTGCGCACCGCTGAGGCTGAGATTGACCGTGACCCCGCCGGCAACGCCGGCATAACTGACCCGGTCAAATCCGGCCCCGCCATCAATGGTATTGGCGACATCTGACTGGGTGAACACATCGTTAAAGCTGCTGCCAATAATATTTTCAACGTTACTGATGGTGTAAATACCGACGCCGCCAGTGTTTTGGGCGGCCGTGCTGCGTAGACTGAATGTAATCGCGCTGGTGGCGGCGCCGAAGTCGACGGTGTCATTACCATTACCGCCATTTAGCGTGTCGTCACCGGCAAGTCCCGCAATGGTATCGTTGCCATCGCCTGCGGTGATCACGTTGACGCCGTTATCGCCAATGAGTGTATCATTAAAGTCTGAGCCTGTAATGTTTTCAAAGTTGGTGATAACGTCGACCCCGTCGCTGCCAGTATCCTGTGCGGTGGTTAGGCGCAGGTCAACGGTGACCCCGCCCGTGGCCTGAACAAAAGAAATAGTATCGGTACCCGTGCCACCATCAATAATATCGTTACCGTCACGCCCCTGTACGATATCGTTGCCTGCAAGGGCATTGATTTCATCAGAGCCAAGACTGCCGATAAGGTTGTCGTTACCGGGGGTGCCTGCGAGAAGATTTGCGACCACTTCGACTTGCAGAGCTTTGGTAAAGCTTTCACCGGCAGCGTCTAGTACTTGTACATCAAGGGTTAAGATGTCACCGGCATTGCGGCCGACAAGTCCGCCCGCCGCAAGGTATAAAATATTATCAAGGATATAGAAGCTAGCGGCATCTGCGCCGCCAGCAATAGTATAGGTGAATTCATCATTGGTATCTGCGTCTGTTGCGAGGATCTCGCTGATGGCGTAATCAGTCGGGGCGCTCTCGAGGATGGTGGTAAAGGCAAGTGCAAGATCTGTGGGTGCATCGTTGAGCATATCTGCGGCTACGACCGGCGAAATGATCTGATCAGAAAATTCAAAAGTCTCAAGGTTTATATAAACATCCACACCGTCGAGCGCCCGGCGATCACTGAGCGTATAAGCCCCCGCATTGAAAGTGATGCTGTAATCAACCCAGCGGCCTGAAATAACGGTGGTGTCATTGCCACCTCCGCCATTCAGGGTATTGTCTCCGGCGTTACCTTGTAATGTATCGTTGAAGGCAGATCCAGTCAGATGGGTGAAGCCGATCAGAGTGTCCAGTCCTGCACCGACCGTATCCTGCGTCGTAACAAGGCTCAGGTTGACTGTCACGCCTGCGCCGGCATTGGTGTAGCTAACAGTGTTGATCCCGGTGCCTGCATCAAGGCTGTTATCGCCATTGGTGCCGAGCAGCGTGTCGTTGCCGCTGCCGGTACGTAAATTCTCGATATTGAGGAGACGGTCATTGCCCTGCGCCCCCAAGTTTTGCCCGCTCGTAAGGGTGAGGTCTATTATCAGATTGTTGGTGGCGTTGGCATAGAGGGCCAAGTCCTCATCGGCGCCGCCGTCGATATAGTCATCACCCAGGCCACCATCAAAAATATTAGCATCATCGTTGCCGATAAGGGTGTCATTAAAAGCGCTGCCGACGACACCTTCGATGCTGACAAGCGTATCGTTGCCTGCGCCAGCCGCAATCACGGTACCCGTAGCCAAGCTTATAAGAACACCACTTTGGCTCGTGGCGAAAGAAACCGAATCGAGACCATTACCACCCTGAATAAGGTCGTCGCCAGCGCCACCGATAAATATATTATCGGCGTTGTTACCGATCAGCGTGTCATTAAAATTGGACCCGAGGAGATTTTCAATGGCGGTCAGCGTATCAAGGCCGCCCGCGCCCGTATTCTGCTGACCCGCTATAGCAAGGCTGACCGTGACCGCTGCTGAGGCCGAAGCGTAGCTGGCAAAATCGCTGCCATTTTCACCGTCAATAATATCGTCGTTCAGGCCGCCATCAAGGGTATCGTCGCCGTTGCCACCGTAGAGCGTATCGTTATTAGAACTGCCCTCCAGGATGTCATTACCGCCCTCGCCGTAAATAATATCAGCGCCCACGGCGCCATTGATACGATTGGCATCGTCGGTGCCGATAATTGTGTCCGAAAAGGCGCTGCCGATAACATTTTGAATGTTGAGCAGCGTATCAGTGCCGGCACCCGTCGTGTTCTGCGCGCCGCTAAAGCGGAGGTCAAGACCGATCGCGCCGGATGATTGGCTGTAAGATGCCGTGTTCGTACCGGCGCCGCCATCAATCAGGTCATTACCCAGGCCACCGTTGATGGTGTCATCGCCATCTTCGCCGTAAACGGTGTCATCACCCGTGGTTGCCTCAAGTGTGTCATTGCCAGCGCCGCCGAATAGTACATCGTTACCAGCATTACTGACGATGCGGTTGTTGCCGCTATCACCCGTAATGGTGTCGTTAAAATTCGTGCCAGTGACGTTTTCGATGCCGCTGAGGGTGTCAACACCCTCCGCGCCGGTGTTTTGCGCGGTGGTGACAGCGAGGCTAACGGTGATGCCCGCGGTTGCCGCGACATAGCTGACCGTATCAATATCGCCGCCGCCATTCAGTGTATCGTCGCCAGCGCCGCCCTCCAGCAGGTCGGCACCAGCACCACCGAGCAGCGTATCATTGCCGTTCTGACCGCGCAGGGTATCGTTGCCATCGCCGCCATCGAGGAGATCATCGCCTTCGCCCCCAGCGGCGGTGTCATTGCCATTCTGACCATAGAGCGTATCGTTGCCCAGGGTACCAGACGAGCCGTTCATGAAGTCGTTGCCGTCGCCGCCGAACATAACGTCGGCCGCAACCGTGCCTGCCAGGCCGTCGTTACCGGCGGTACCATTCAGGGTCACACTGCCCCAGCCTGCACCGCCTACTTGTAAATTGAGTGCGGCGATATTCAGCGTGATATCGTTGAAACGAATGGACTCGACGTCATCATATATGATGTCGGTGCCAAAGCCGCCGGTGGTGGTATCGACCATATCGCGAACGGTGACGTAGGTGGGGGCGACGCGGAAAATAATAAAGCGGCTGCTGTCGGCTTCATACCAGGCGATATCATTACCCGCGCCTCCGGTGATGCCATCGCTACCGCTGCCCCCCTCGAGCGTATCGTCGCCGCCAGCACCGTTGAGGGAGTCGTTCCCGGCCAGGCCGTAAATGGTATCGGCATCGACAGTACCTGTGAGGTTGTTGATGCCAGAGGTACCAGTGATAACGGCCATATTTTTCTCTACATAAAAAGGTGTGCATACTTTTGTATGCCAAGCTTTAAATATAGCACGTCATGTCATTAAAAAAGGGGAACCACTTTAAAAGTACGCTGTCTTTATTTTCATATTGTATCGATAGTTGGCAGTTGATGGTGGAAAAAGGGCTTATTCGCCTGCTCTGACGGGCGAATTCACCGTATACTGGTGGCCCTGTGAGCCAAGAGTGCAAAGATATATGAGAATACTTGTTATCGAGGATGACGCAAAGATACGCGCCTATATTGAAAACGGCCTCAAAGAAGCAGGGCATGCTGTTGATCTGGCGGCGGAGGGCGAAACGGGCCTGCATCTGGCCACCACCGAGAAATATGACGTGCTGATCGTTGATCGCATGCTGCCCAAGCTGGATGGACTGTCGATTGTCAAAACCCTTCGCGGCACGGGCAATCTCACGGGGGTTTTGATTCTCAGTTCGCTGGGCGACGTCGACGATAAAGTGACGGGGCTGCGGGCGGGCGGCGATGATTATCTGGTTAAGCCTTTTGCTTTTGTCGAGCTTCTGGCCCGGGTTGAGGCGCTGGGCAAGCGGGCGACCGCGTCACCTTCGGGGCAAGCGACTATATTAAAAGCAGGCGACCTGGAAATGGATTTGCTGGCCCGCAAAGTGCGCCTCAGCGGCCGCGTGATTGAATTACAGGCGCGCGAGTTTCGCCTGCTTGAGTATCTGTTGAAATTCAAAGGCCAGTTGGTCACCCGCACGATGCTTTTAGAAGGTGTTTGGGATTATTACTTCGATCCGCAAACCAGCGTGATTGACGTGCATATCAGCCGCCTGCGTAAAAAACTGGGTGAGGCTGGCAATACATTGATTAAAACCGTTCGGGGCGCCGGGTATATCATTGAAGACATTTTCTAGACGCTATATCGCCAGTTCCAGTTTTAAAATGGCCCTGTTGTTCACGGTCCTGCTGGCTGTATCGGCGGCTATCCTTGGCTATTTCCTGATTGATTTCAGTCGGCGCGAGTTTCTGCGCGAAACCGAGGCCGCCATCGATATTGAAATCAGCATGCTTTCCAGCCTGACGGAAAGCCAAGCCGGGCTGGTGCCGTATATCGAAGCACGTTCTAGGAATGGTCAGGCGGCGCGTTTTCGCTATGAGGACGATCAGGGTATTTGGCTGGCCGGTAGTCTTGATCCGCTTCCTGCGAATGTTGCAAAAATAACAGAAGGCATTTTACGTTTTGATGCTGAAACCAGCCAAGGCAAACAGGCTTTCGCCGCCAAAATTCATACTTTTTCCGATGGATCACGTATCGTTGTGGCGCGTAATATCCATGAACTGATCGCCAGTTATGATCGGCTCAAGTATCTTAGTTTTTTGATCATGGCGTTGATGGCCGCCGTTGTGGCGGTCAGTTTTGCCATCAGTTATTTTGTGGTTAGCCGCATTAACCGGATTGGCGCCACGGCGCAAAGAATAGTTGAAACCGGGGATCTGAGCCAGCGGCTCCCGATCGACAGCCGCTGGGATGATATCAGCAGCCTGTCCGAGGTATTGAACGGCTTTCTCGATAAAATCGAGGAGCTAATTAATGGCATACGCGAAGTCAGCAATAACATCGCCCATGACTTGCGCACCCCCTTGAGCGGTCTACGCAGCGACATTGAGGCGCTCAAAGGTCGTGCGGTTGATGATCAACAGATTGACGCTCTGCTGGCCGATGCAGATCGCCTGCTGGCCGTTTTTCAGGCCTTGTTGCGTATTGCCAATATTGAAAAAGGCAAGCGCGGACAATTTATGCGCCGCGTGGATGTGGCCATCGTGATGGGCGATGTGGTCGATCTCTATGAACCCTTGGCCGAGGAAAAAAATATCCGCTTTGAGGTTAATATGAGGTCTGCGGCAGGTGTAAGAGGCGACCGTGATCTTTTGTTTCAGCTGTTTGCCAATATAATTGATAACGCGATAAAGTTCTCGCCGCCCGATGGCGTGATCCATGTGCGTTTGACGGCTGACAAAAGTCGCATCACCGCGGTTATCGAAGATCAGGGGCCGGGCGTGCCGGACCATGAAAAAGAAAGTGTTTTCAAGCACTTTTATCGTGGGGATGCCAGCCGGAGTACGCTTGGCAATGGCCTTGGTCTGAGCCTTGTGCGGGCGGTGGCGGATCATCATCAGGCCGAGATCGTGCTGGAAGATGCTAGCCCCGGTTTGCGGGTACGGTTATCGTTTCCACCTTACCAATAATTTAGAATTGGGTAAGTTGAAGCCAAAGGCATATGCTTTATAACAATGCCTGTTCAGAAAGGACATTGTCTTGCCAAACCTTCAGGGAAAAAACATTCTGGTGACAGGCGGTACGGGTTTTATCGGCCGGGCGCTCTGTCATGCGTTGCTGGCGCATCAAGCAAAAGTATTTGTTCTGACGCGCGGCAGCGGCGGTACGAGGGACCAGGTCACTTTTATCAACAGTCTCGATCAACTGGGTAATACGCCTATTGATACTATCATCAACCTGGCGGGGGAGCCGATTGCCCAGCGCTGGACAGGCGCTGCCAAACAGCGCATGCGCGATAGTCGTCTGGGGACGACGGCGGCCGTTGTCGATTATATCCGCACCGCTCCAGCAAAACCCAGTGTGCTGATCAGCGGCTCGGCAATTGGCTATTACGGCACGGATGCCACCGCGACGTTTGATGAAACAACACCCCCTTGCGACACCGCCCCCTTTGCCCGGCAGCTTTGCGCCGACTGGGAAGCGGCGGCGCTGCAAGCTGAAGCCCTGGGCGTGCGCACGGTCTTGTTGCGCATCGGCGCTGTCTTGGAAAAAGACGGCGGCATGCTGGCTAAGCTCTTGCCGCCGTTTCGTCTGGGCATGGGTGGGCCGATCGGGGACGGGCGCCAATGGCTGTCGTGGATTGATCGCGAAGATATTATTCTTTTGATGCTGCATATCATTGCAACCCCCTCGCTGCGGGGGCCGGTGAACGCAACCGCTCCGGAACCTGTCGTCAATACGCATTTTGCGCAAGCTCTGGCAGGGGTGTTGCACCGGCCCTGTCTGTTGCCGGCACCGGCCTTTCTTCTGCGGGCGGCGTTTGGCGAGATGCCGGATGAAATTATGCTGGCGGGGCAAAAAGTTTTGCCGCAAAAGGCGCTCGACAGCGGTTTTGTCTTTCGCTATCCCACCCTGCAGGCATCTTTGCAAAAAATCCTCGGTTAAAAAGGGCGATCGCCATGAACGGCAAGACGCGTAAAAAAATCGCTATTATCGGCTCGGGCATTTCCGGTTTGGCGGCGGCCTCCTTGCTGCATCCCCACCATGATATCACCGTCTATGAGAAAAACGATTATATCGGCGGGCATAGCCGGACGCGCGACGTTATCACCAAGGACGGCGCCATCCCCGTTGACACAGGTTTTATTGTCTTCAACAAGCGCAACTACCCTCTGCTGACAAGGCTTTTCGCCCATTTGCAGGTACCAATTGCGGCCAGTAATATGTCGTTCGGCGCGTCGATCAATAACGGCTGGCTTGAATACGGCACCCAGAGCCCGGCCAGCTTGTTCGCCCAAAGAAAAAACCTGCTGCGGCCGGCCTTTTGGGGGATGATCGCCGATATCCTCAAATTCAATGCCAAGGCCAAAGGCTATCTTAACAAAGACCCGTCGTTTACGCTGGGTGATTGCCTGGATGACCTGGGCATGGGTGCATGGTTTCGCCAGTATTTCCTGCTGGCCATGGGTGGCGCCATCTGGAGCACACCGGTGGCCGCCATGTTGCAGTTTCCGGCCTGCAGCTTTATCCGTTTCTTTGATAATCATGGCCTGTTGACCCTGACGCAGCATCCGCAATGGTACACCGTCGAAGGCGGCAGTCGCGCCTATGTCAGCCGTTTGATCGCGCCCTTTAAAGACCGGGTGTATACCAACCGCGGCGTCAGCAAAGTTTATCGCAGCCAGGACGGTGTGACTGTCGAAGATGTACAGGGACAGAGCATCGTCTATGACGATGTGGTTTTTGCCAGCCATGCTGATCAGACCCTGGCGATGATGGCCGATGCCAGCGATGATGAACGTCGCGTCCTCTCCGCGTTCCGCTATCAGAATAATCACGCCGTCTTGCACAGCGATATCAGCTTTATGCCCAAGCGACGCCGAGCCTGGACCAGTTGGGTTTACTTGTCCGAAGAAAGCACTGACAATAACCCGGCCGTCGCACTGAGTTATTGGATGAATAACTTGCAACCGCTTAAAACCGATCAGCCGCTGATCGTCACGCTTAACCCGGGCCGCGCGCCCGATCCGGCGCTGGTGCATGACGCGTATATGTTCGAGCATCCGGTTTTTGATGCCGGCGCCATCCAAAACCAAACCCGTATCGAGACCATTCAGGGGCGACATCGTTTATGGTTCTGCGGCGCTTATCAGCGCTATGGCTTTCACGAAGATGGTCTGGGCAGCGCCGTCAAGATGGTGCAGCGTATGGGTATTGATCCGCCGTGGTGATCGCCCCGCAGCTTTATACCGCCAAGGTTATGCACAAACGCTTTTTTCCCAAAGAGAACGCGTTTCATTACGGCGTCTATTATCTGGCGATGCCCTTGCCGGCGGTACCCATACCCGGATGGCTTGCGAGTTTTCACCTAAAAGACTTAGGGCTCCGTGATGGCAGTGACCCAACGCCTTGGGTCCGGGGAATATTAAGTGACTATGGCTTGAACAATATCACCCAGGATATTGTTCTGGTCACCATGCCGCGCGTGCTGGGCTATGTGTTTAATCCGGTCAGTTTTTATCTGTGCCTGGATGCGGCGGGACAATTACGCGCCGTGTTGTGCGAAGTGCATAACACTTTCGGCGAACAGCACAGCTATCTTTGCGCCCATGCCGATCACCGGCCCTTGCTGGCAACGGATTGGCTGGAGGCACAAAAGGTTTTTCATGTGTCGCCATTTTTGCCTGTGAATGGCCACTATAAATTTCGCTTTGATCTGCAAAACGACAAAATGGGCATCTGGATTGATTACTATGACGTGGCGGCGAATAAGCAGCTGATGACCTCACTGATGGGCAGCTTTTCACCCCTGACGCCGCAATCGTTGCGCCAAGCCTTTTGGCGGCACCCGCTGGTGGCAGTCAAAGCGATTGTGCTGATTCACTGGCAGGCCGTAAAACTTCTGGTAAAGGGCGTGCCTTATATTAAAAAGCCCGTTCAAAAAGACATTAAAACAACGGCTACCAACAACCTTAACAAAATGTAAGACAGATGAAAGCTCGGTGACAGCGGGCCCGCGTTATAAATAACGAAGACTG
>JAIXUW010000302.1 GCA_027483355.1 Alphaproteobacteria bacterium | reverse complement strand
GGTACAGCTAACGGTCCCGGTGCCATCTACGCCGAGATGCTGGGTCAGGGTCGCGCGTTCGATCCGTTCGATATGCTGGCGAGCCTTCCCGGTCTGGGCTATAGCCGAGAACGCCACGAAGACTTCGCCAAACTCTATAAGGCTTGGCACGCCCACGAAGCAGCCCAGCGCCATTATATGGCCGAGATGGTCAAGATTGCCCTGGTGGCGATGGTGCGTTTTGAAGACAGCCTGAAAAACCCGCCGGCTGATAAAAAACCGCTGTCATCGCTGAAAGACGTCTATGCCCATTGGGTCGACATCAGCGAAGATGCCTATGCGCAATTCGCCCTCTCCGACGATCACGCGCGCATCTATGCGGCGATGGTCGACACCTCCAGCACGCTTAAAAAAGAAACCAATCGCCTGGCTGATCAATGGGCAGCACAGTGGAACCTCCCCACCCGCGCCGAGGTCGACAGCCTGCATAAGTCCATGCATGAACTCCGCCGCGAAAACCGCGACCTGCGCCGCCGCATGCAAGAAGACGGACGTCGTCCGGGCAGGCGTAAATGACACGCAGCGCCTTTGATTTTAAACCCGAGCAGCTCTTCGCGGAAATGACCAATTTCCAGCGCAAGCTCGCTGATGGCTTGCGTCATTTACGCGAGGTGCAGGATATTCCGGCTGGCGTCACTCCGCGCACAGAAATTCTGCGCCGCGATAAAATGACGCTCTATCATTACAGCCTGCCCGATGCGCCCAAAAAGCGCACCCGCACGCCCGTCCTGATCGTCTATGCCCTCGTCAACCGTCCCTATATGACCGATTTGCAGGAAAATAAATCGCTGATCCGCGGCCTGCTGGCGCAAGGGCTGGATGTCTATCTGATCGATTGGGGCTATCCAGACCGGGGCGATCGTTTCCTGACCATGGATGATTACATCAACGGCTATATCAACGACTGCGTCGATGATATTCGCCAGCGGCATAACATTCCTGCCGTCAATATCCTGGGTATCTGTCAGGGTGGCGCCTTTTCGCTCTGCTACGCCAGTCTGCACCCCAAGAAGGTCAAAAACCTCGTCACCATGGTGACACCGGTCGATTTCCACACGCCGGACAATATGCTGTCCCGCTGGGTGCGCCACCTTGATGTCGACGCTCTGGTCGATAGCATGGGCAATATTCCCGGCGACCTGATGAACTGGACGTTCCTGACCCTCAAGCCCTATCGGCTGCTGGGGCAGAAATACATCGATATGGTCGATATTCTTGATAACCCCAAGCGCATCTATGACTTCATGCATATGGAGAAGTGGATTTTTGATAGCCCTGATCAGGCCGGTGAAACCTACCGTCAGTTCGTGCGCGACTTTTATCAAAACAATGCTTTCGTCAACGACGGCTGCAGCATTGGCGGCCGCGCCGTCAGCCTTAAAAACGTCACCATGCCCGTGTTGAATATTTATGCGACCGACGACCATCTGGTGCCGCCCGATGCCTCGCTGGCGCTCAAAAAACACGTCGGCAGCCGTGATTACAGCGCGCTGTCCTTCAAGGGCGGACATATCGGCATTTACGTTTCATCCAGCGCCCAAGCCCTGGTGCCGCCATCGATCGGCGACTGGCTCCACAAACGCGATAAAAAATAGGGAATATCATCATGAACAAAATCCTTCTGGCCGCAGCCCTCCTCACGGCTCTTACGATAGGAATCGCGGTGGCCGATCAGCACGACCATCAGCACGGCATCTTCGAGGACGATTCCTACGCAGGACAGCGCGTTATTGGCGAAAACATCTATGGCCCTGCCATGGAGAAGATGCATAAAAACATGATGACCACTCTCACTGGCAACGCCGATATTGATTTCGTGCGCGGCATGATCCCGCATCATCAGGGTGCGGTCGATATGGCCAAAATCCTCAAAGCCAAGGGCAAAGACCCCGAACTGCAAAGGCTTGCCGATGAAATCATCGTGGCGCAGGAACGCGAAATCGCTTTTATGCAGGATTGGCTGGCGAAAAACGACCGCTAAATATGCCGGTCAGGCAGAGCGAAAAAACTGGCTGACAAAGGCAGGCGCTGCCCGTTTTTCTTCAGTCAGCGTGGCTTGTGGGCGTTCAACCCCCAGCGCATAAGCCGGGCGCACCGCGATTATCTCGGCGGTGCCTTTGTTACGCAACATATCTTCCGGGATCGTCGATAAAAAGGCATGGGCCAGATCGTCCAGCACCTGAACATTCAAGCCAGCATGCGGCGCGGCCAGCACAATATGATAGAGGCGGCCATCGGTGCGGCGCAAATGGCCGTCCACCTCGGCGATCAAGACCTTCAAGACATCGTTGCCATGCACACCCACAATACGCACGCTTTCCGGCGCCATGATGCGCTTGTCGGCGCGGCTGGCGTTGATGCGTTCGATGATGCGAAGGGTGTTGACGGCACAGCCGGGATGATCCAAACCATGCGCTGCGCGCAAGTGCTGCTGCGTGTCGTGATCCAGTAACAATGCTGTATAACCGACTACCATACTGAAAGTATAAGCAGACCGGCTTAAGAATTCGTAAAGACCTGTTTTTAGCCTTATTTTGTGCCGAAAATACGGTCCCCGGCGTCACCGATTCCCGGCAGGATATAGCCGTGATCGTTCAATTCACGGTCAACCGCCGCCGTGTAAACGGGTACATCGGGATGCGCCTCATGGAAGGCTTTCAGGCCTTCGGGGGCTGCGATCAGGCACATAAATTTGATATCTGTCGCATCCAGGTTTTTAACCCGGTCCACAGCAGCAATCGCCGAATAGCCAGTCGCCAGCATGGGGTCGACCACAATCACCGACCGGCTGTCGAGGTCTTCGGGCATCTTGAGATAATATTCAACGGGCGACAGCGTTTCCGGGTCGCGGTAAAGACCTATATGTCCCACCCGTGCTGCTGGCATCAATTGCAGCAAACCATCGAGAAAACCGGTGCCCGCCCGCAAAATCGGTACGATACACAGTTTCTTACCCGCCAGCGTCTTGGCGGTCATCGTCTCCAGCGGCGTTTCGATGGTGGTGTCTTCGAGGGGCAGATCACGCAAAATCTCATAGCCCATCAACAGGGCAATCTCGCGGATGATGGTGCGGAATTCCTGCGTCGAGGTGTTCTTGTCACGAATGATGGAGAGTTTATGTTGTACCAGCGGGTGGTCGATCAGCTGTACATTTGGGAAAGCAGTCTTGGCCATCATCGTTCTCCATTTGCCTTGAATGTCTTGGGGCGGATAGACTAGGACTATACGCCAATTCCCTTACTCAAGGAAAGATACGATATGCGCCTGAAATACTGCTCGCTGACCGGGGCTGATGACGCCACTTCTATTGACGCTCTGTCGGCACTTGCCACCGATTTCCCCTTTGTCGAGATGGCTATTTTGCTGATGCCCGAGAAAATGGGGCAAAAGCGCTTTCCGACGGCGCCGTGGATCCGCGATTTTGCAACGCAATATAAAGGCGCCCATCGGGCCATGCATCTTTGCGGCGAAGGTTTATTTGGCTTTCTGGCTGAAGACGCCAAGGTTCTTGAACTGATGCGCGGTTTTCAGCGTATTCAGCTGAACCTGACCTTCGCTGATGCCGGTAGCCGTATTGACCCCGCCCAACTGGCGGCACAAGCCAAAAAATATGCCGCCTATCAATTCATTATTCAATACGGCCCGCAGCACCAAGGTGTGCTGCCGTATTTTGACGCTGTTCCCAATCATGCCCTGTTGTTCGACGATTCCGCCGGGCGCGGCATTGCGCCCGATCATTGGCCCGCCCCCCTGCCCGGCCATTTCTGTGGCTATGCCGGCGGCCTCAACCCGGACAATCTCGACCGTCATCTTGATCTGATGCACAACGCCGCCGGCGATGAACTGGTCTGGATCGACATGGAAAGCGGCATCCGCACCGACGATATTTTCGACCTTGTCAAATGTCGCCGCGTGCTGGAAATCGCCGCTGAATACGTCGAATAAACGCTAGCTGATAAGCAATAGACGCGGCGCATCACCCGGCTTCGTGGGCGGTGCGCGATGAATGCAGGGCAGCACTGGACAGCCCGGCCAGGCAATCGCAATCCGCCACAAATTATGCTGGCCAAATTCATAGATACCCGCCGCGCTGCCAGCCACATAGTGTAGATCATAGCATTTATCTTGTAACCACGCCGTGAAATCATCTGCACCCTCAGCGGTAAATTCTGCTTCGATCCGCGCGCGGGTGGTAGGGCTATCGATATGCCGCATGGCATCTTCATTACGCAAGCCCTGACTGGCGGCCCCCGTATAGGTACAAAGCCAGGTATCGGCCATCACTGGCGCTCGATCCACGTGGAAGGAATAAACATCCGTCGGTATCACGCCCGCTGCCACGTCACGTGGATAGGCCGGAATAAAATCAAGGATAGGATCAAGCCCTGCCGCCGCCAGAAACGCCTGATCGCGGATCATATGCGTGACGGCGGTTTGGCCCGCCACCGACAGACGCGGTACCATGCGGCGCAGATCGTCTTCATCCAGCGTGACAATTTCCGCGTGTTCGGCCAGTTGCGCTGCCAGCTCGGCGAAATCACCGTCAAGTTGACGCCGCCAGCACAGTGCATTTACATCACCGGCAAAAGGCGCATTCACCAGTTCATCAAAACTGGCCACCTGACGGATACGAAAATAGTCCACCCGCGTTATTCTTCCAGATCGCGGCCGACCACCGTTTTCAGATCACCCTCATCCAGCTTGCCGGTGGTACCCGAGTAATAACCGGCGGCTTTTTTGGCTTCCATCTCGACACTGGCGTCGGCTGGGATCAGATCTGGTGGAATTTCCACCCGCTCGCCCACCGTGATACCCGCCTTCGCCAAAGCGTTATATTTCATGTCGCTCATCGACGCAAAGCGATGGATGTGTTTAATCCCCAGCCAGTGAAAGATATCGGGCATGAGTTCCTGAAAGCGCATATCCTGCACACCGGCCACACATTCGGTGCGTTCGAAGTATTTATCCGCGCGGTCGCCCCCCTCTTGGCGTTTACGCGCGTTATAGACCAGAAACTTGGTGACTTCACCCAGCGCCCGGCCTTCCTTGCGGTTATAAACGATCAGGCCATTACCGCCTTTTTGCGCCATATCGATGCATAGCTCGATACCGTGGCATAGATACGGACGGCAGGTACAAATGTCCGAACCAAACACGTCCGAGCCATTACATTCATCATGCAAACGGCACGCCAGCGGCACATTCGGGTCATTGAGCGTCTCAGGGTTGCCAAAGAAATACAGCGTATGGCCGCCAATCGGCGGCAAAAAGGTTTTGAGATCCGAGCGGGTGATCAGTTCGGGGAACATACCACCCGAATGTTCGAAGAGCGCGCGACGCAGATCGGTTTCCTCGATCTCGAAACGCCGCGCAATACCGGGCAGATACCACACCGGGTCAATCGCAGCCTTGGTGACCTTAACATCGCCCCTGGCATTGAGAATATCGCCATCGGGTTTCAGGCGGCCGGCAATAATCGCCGCGTGAATTTCCGGCATATTGATATGGGCGCGGGTGACCGCAATGGTGGGCCGCACATCCAGCCCCATTTTGCGGTATTCATCAAACGCGCTGCCCATCAGGTGACCCCAGGGGTCGAGGCTGACAATCTTGTCCGGCTCCGACCACTGCGGATAAGGGCCGATGTTGACCGGGGGTGATGTATTGGTCAGGTCCGGCACGTGCAACGGGTCGAGGGCCCCCACTGCCACAGCCACGGCGCGATAAATCGAATAAGCCCCCGAATAGGCGCCAATGACATTCGACATCGCATGATCGGCCATGCTGGCGATCAGCGGCCCACGCTCTTTCAGCGTTTTGGCACCCCAATCCACCTTGGGCATTTTGCCATCGCGCGGCGGGTGCGTCGTTAAAACAACGTGAGACGGATTATTCGGGCGGTTCTTTTTCATTGCTTTTCATTCCAGGGGAAACAAGTTTCTATTTTCTCATGGAAGTCATAGCCCTGCAAGCGTAGCAATTATTGCAGCGCAGCAATTACATACGTCACGGCTTGATCAATACACCCTGCCCGGTTGGCAAAGCCGCGATCATCAGCGACTGTTCGGCCGCAAAACCATCCCACATCTCTTGTTGCAGCCTACAGCTGGCAAAATTGTAATCATCAATCAGCACGATGGCCCCCGACGATAGCTTGGGCCAAAGGGCGTCGATACAGGCGCGCTCGTAGGTCGCATTGTTCAAATCAATCGACAAATAAGCGATTTTATCAATCGATACCTCGGCCAGGCTATCGGGCAGCATACCGCGCACCAGCTGGCAGCGCTTGAAAGGCGCGAAGGCAGCTTTGACACCTTCGTAAATATCGCGCTGATGATATGCACGGTTATAATTATCCGCGACTTTCGTTTCGGCAGCCGTTAGACGCGCGGTGGGAATACCCGCCCAGGTATCGAACAGAAAGAAATCACGGTCGGTCGTATTCCAGTCAAGCGCGTGGCAAATTACGCCCGACAGCAAACCACTGTTGACACCACATTCGACAAAGGCACCTTGGCGATGCATCGCCTGGCGTGCGGCCCACAACGCCATGTGCGCGCGCCAGCGTACATCGGGGGCGCGCTCGCCGGTGATCTCATGCACCTGCCGGGCGGTTTTTTCCCAGGCGGTCGCGAAAACCGGCTCTTGCATAAAGGTCAGCGATTTGCCCTTGGTGCCCAATCCGTCACCGCGATAGTCGCAATCCATCGTATAGGGGCGTTTACTGAGACCCATGCGATGTAAGAGCTTTGGTGATTTAACGTTGGTATGGGCCATCATGGTCAACCTGTCAGACGCTTTAAAGGCGTAAATCTTTGCGGCGGGGCGGCAGAAGCGGCGATGCAGCAGCAGGCGCTTGTTTCTGAACAGGCATGCTTGGCAGGATGACCACGCCATCGGCACGACGCTCACCGGCAGCGATCACCGCCGACCAACTGCCATAGCGTTCAATAAGTCTTTTACCTGCTGCAAAAGTTTCTTCGCTGCCGAAATTCATGGGTGTGCCTTAAAGTGATTTTTATATGCAAAAACATCGCATGAAAAAGTCTCGCTTTCAAGCGCCTTTATACCCCGTCACTGGGCTGTAATACTTAGCTTTTTAACGTCAGGGGCAACAGAAACGGGGTGGGATCACGCAAAGACGGCGGTGATGCTGCACCAACCACCCACTCATAACAATCCCGTGTGCCGGCAGTATGTAGCTCCAGATGCAACATCGACATCGGCCGGCCCTTATCTTCGCGCAAGACCTGTACAACATGACCAAGAACGTCTCCCGCCGCGACGTTTTGGCCGACTGTCACCACCGGTGCCATCTCCCCATACAGAACGACACCGCTGTCGCCTTCAATCAGCACAGCCTGCGTGTCGTGCCACCACGGGCTCTCCGCCTTTGGTCCGGTGAAGTCGAGAATAGCAACAACGATACCTGCCTCCACCGCCATCACGCGCGTACCTTCGGGGCAGTAAAAATCGATCCCCTCATGCACATGATTTTTGCGCGTTACCCCATAGGCACCCGGATGCGGCGGCAAGGGTACAGCGGTCGTATCGGCCCCCATCTGCGTAAACGATAAACTGTCTGCCGAGGCAATCAGATTGAACGGTAGCGGGTTTTTCCAAACGTCCTTCATTCGTGGACATGCCCCCCGGTTTTATCGCTCAAATCAAAATTCCGTTCGATAAAGGCGATAACGCGCTCGGCGGGGACGTCCTTACGAAAGACAATGTTCGGGCCATGATGATCCAGCATAACCGCCCAGATACCCTCTTCCATCTCGCGTAGACCATCCGACGTGTTCTTGCCGCATTCGTGGCTACCGCATTCATAGGGCCGCTGGGGGCGCAAGGGTACTTTTTGCGGTGCGTCGTCTTTTAGTGGGCAATGAAAGTGCACAATATTATCCAACTGCGGGTGATCGGTAAAAATTATCCGCTGGCTCTGCCCGCCAACGCTGGGCTTACCGCCATAGGCAATGACGCTGTGCAGGCCCTTGGGTTCGATCAGGACCATACCGGTTTTTTCAAGTTCGTTGAAATTGGACCAGCGCCGCGAGGTGACAATTTTACCGTCCGGCCCGCGTGCGGCGAAATGCCCCACCGTGACCGGTCCACGCTTGGTCTTGAGCGGTTTATAAGCACCATTTTTGATACAGTGGTTGACCACTGCGCGCAAATTATCTGCGATAATATCAGACTGCCAATCGACACCCGCACTCCCCTCGACCACGGTCGAGCGGGTGAAGGTCGAACGGGAGCGTAACATCGCCATTTCCACCAGCCCTTCCAGCGCTTCGACGCGTTCGGTCGTCACGTGATAACGGGCTTCTTCGGGCGTCACCACCATGTTTTTGCGCGTGACCACATCGTTGACCAAGACCAGATTAATATGCGCACCCTTCATCAGCTTCAGGCCCGCCAGATACATCTCGTCTTCGCTGGCACCTGTCGTGGTTTTAAAGGCGACCAGATAAATATCTTTCCGCGTGCGGCGGATGGACGCCACGATTTTATCCGCCGGCGTCAGGCGAATGCTTTGCTCCCCCTCCGCCGTTTTCAGGCGCTGCGCTTTACGGGCGGCGGCGACATCACCAATCTGTCCGTTGAAATCGCAAATCGCCGGGTTCCAAAATACAATACGTGTATGCGGGTTGGCACAGATCTCGTCGGCCAGACGCGCCATATCGTCGTTAGTTTCATAGGGCGATGACGTATCGGCCATGCGGGTAAGGGTCAGACGCGTCGGTTGTCCCTGCCGGGTGCAGATACCGGCAATCTCGCGCGCGGTCGAGCCATAGGCGGGGGCCGCCAGGGCCAGATGATTGCGCACATGCACGATGGTACCGCCGCCCACCACATGAATGGCGGCCTTGTCGTCGGTGACGGCGGTCACCTTACCGCCGCCCAGCTGTTCCAACCGCCGCGCCTCGGCCATCACCCGGGCCGTTACCGGCCGCTGCCCGTTTTCAATCTTCTTATACGTATCGCGTTTGAGGCTGAGTTGGGCGGCCGCTTCCTCGCGGCTCCAACCCATACGGTTACGCCAGGCGCGGAGGGCTGAGGCTTCGACAGCAGCCGTTTCGAGGGCTTCATTCATAAAATTCTCCTAAATGGGTATTTTATACCCTACATAGGGTATTTAGTACCCGTATTAAAAACGATTCGCAAGAGGCTTTTTAAAAATGACGCCATTCAAAAATATCTGCCCCGCGCCCATACTAGCCCCCATGAACCCACACCCACCCTTGGCCCACCGCCGCATCCTGCTGATCATCGCCGGCAGCATCGCCGCCTATAAAAGCCTCGATCTCATCCGCCGCCTGCGCGAAGCCGGGGCCGATGTGCGCTGCATCCTGACGCGTGGCGGGGCGCAATTCATCACGCCGCTGTCGGTGGCGGCCCTCTCGGAAAATCATGTCTACACCGACCTCTTCTCGCTAACTGATGAACAGGAGATGGGGCATATCCGTCTTGCCCGTGATTGTGATCTGGTTTTGGTGGCACCCGCCAGCGCCAACCTGATGGCGCGTTTCGCCCATGGCCTGGCCGATGATCTGGCCGCCACCGTTTTATTGGCAACCGACAAACCCGTGCTGCTGGCCCCCGCCATGAATCCGGTGATGTGGCAGAACCAGGCCACCCAGGAAAACCTGGCCACGCTGATACGGCGCGGCGTCAAGATTATCACGCCAGAGAGCGGCGATATGGCCTGCGGTGAAACCGGCGCGGGACGCTTGCCCGAGATTGCAGAGATCGTCACCCGCGTGATTGATTTCTTTACCGCCCACAAACCGCTGACCGGCAAGACCGCTCTGGTCACCAGCGGCCCCACCCACGAACCGCTCGACCCCGTGCGCTTTCTGGGTAACCGATCGTCTGGCAAACAGGGCCATGCCCTGGCCGCCGAACTGGCCAAGGCCGGGGCATCCGTGACACTTGTCAGCGGACCGGTGAGCGAAGCGCCGCCGGCGGGTGTATCGGTTATCAGTGTCGAAACAGCCGACCAAATGCTGAACGCTTGCCTCACGACACTCCCAGCCGATATCGCCATTTGCGCGGCGGCCGTGGCTGACTTTCGCCCAGAAGCCGCCACCGCCACCAAAATCAAAAAGAACGGCGACGCCGCCCTGCACCTCACCCTTGTCCCCAACCCCGATATTCTGGCGACCCTGGCCCGGCATCCCCAGCGCCCCGGTTTACTGATCGGCTTTGCCGCCGAGACGAATAACCATCTGGAAAACGCCCACCGCAAGCTCGCCGCCAAAGGCTGCGACTGGCTGTTACTCAATGATGTCAGCGGCGGCAAGGTCTTTGGTAAGGACACCAATCGCCTTACCCTTTTCCGCCAAACACCAACGGGCACGAGCCAAACCGACATCCCCCCGCAAAGTAAAATAGATCTGGCACGCCATATCGTCGCCGCTATCATCAAGGAATACGCCACCCATGACCACCCCGCCTGACTACGGCCACCACCTGGGCGTCTATGCCTTTATTCCCGATGCCAGCGGCACCCAGCTGTTGCTGATCAAAAAATCACTTGGCTGTTACACCGGGCTCTACGATTTACCGGGCGGCAGCATGGACCCGCACGAAATACCCGAAGAAACCCTTATACGTGAAACACTTGAAGAGACCTGCTGCACCATCACTTCATATCAACAGCTGGGTGCTTTCACGGCGATGCACCGCTTTCTCAAAGACGGCAAAGATTACATCCTGCGTCACATCGGAATCATTTATACCGCTGAAATCGAAGGAAAACCCACTAAAGACCCAGCGGGCGGCGACAGCGACGGTTGTGTCTGGGTGCCCATGCGCGAACTTACCTCCGCCAACAGCGCACCCCTGATCCTCCACGCCCTTACCGCCTGGCAAAACCGGGCTAAATAACCCGGTGGCAGAAGTCCACCATCTGCGTCATACTGCCGTGCCAAAAGACTTTCAGGGTGTTCTTCCATGTCTACCGCCAACGTTATGCGCTTGTTGCTTCTCTCAGCCATCTGGGGGAGTTCTTTTCTGTTTATGCGCATCGCGGCACCCTATCTCGACCCTGTCACCATGGCCTGTGCGCGCTTTGTCTTTGCTACTGCTTTTCTGACAATAGTGATGTTGATCTGGCGCCGCCGTCCTCAGTTCAAACAGAATTGGAAACCGTATGCCATTCAAGGGTTGATCGGCGCCACCATCCCCTTTTGCCTGTTCGCCTTTGCCGCGCAAACCCTGCCCGCCTCGTTGATGGCCGTCGTCAATGCCACCGCCCCCATTTGGGCCGCCATCCTCGGGGTCATTTTGGGCCACCATAAACTGACGCTCACCAACGCGGTGGGTTTGGTCCTGGGCCTGACCGGGGTTGGCATTCTGGTGGGGCTGGATCCCGCCATGCTGGCGCCGGGGGCAGCCCTATCGGTTGCCGCCATTACCCTTGCCACTTTTTGTTACAGCGTCAACGCCATCTATATGTCGCGGATACGTGTGGTCGACCCGCTGATCATGGCCTTTGGCTATATGTTCATGTCGATGATTTATACCGCGCCCTTTGTGCCGTTTTATCTGCCCGACGCCCTGCCCCCGCCCGGCGCCATCGCCGCGATCGCGGTCCTCGGTATTGTCTGCAGCGGGCTTAGCTATCTCATTTATTTGAAACTGATGACCGAGGCCGGGACCACCTCCGCCCTTACCGTCACTTTCCTGATCCCGGTTTTCGGCATCCTCTGGGGTGCCCTGTTTCTGGACGAGCGTATCGGCTGGAACACGCTGGTTGGCTCGGTGGTGGTTATCAGCGGAACCGCGCTCGTTACCGGCTTTCGCCCGCGCCTGCCCTGGCGTAAGGCAGTCACCGCATGAACCTGGTTGAACATATTTTATATCAGGACCAGTTGATGATCGTCCTCGATAAGCCGCCGGGTATTCCGGTGCATCCCGGCCCCTCGGGCGGGGAAAGCCTCGAGGATTATTTCGAGACGCTCTGCTTTGGTTACAAAGAAATCCCGCGACTTGCCCACCGGCTCGATCGTGACACCAGCGGATGCCTGATATTAGGCCGTAATGACCGTGCTTTGCGCAAATTGGGCAAGCTTTTTGAACAGGGGCGCATCGACAAAATCTATTGGGCCGTCACCACCACACCACCACCCGCCGTCGAAGGCCGCATCGACACCCCGTTGAAGAAAATTAAACTGCCCAAAGGCTGGAGTATGCAGCCAGCAGCCAAAGGCGATCCGGATGCACAAGAAGCCGTGACGGATTACAAAGTCCTCGCCACACAGGATGGCCGCACGCTGATCGAGCTTTATCCGCGTACCGGCCGCACCCATCAAATTCGTGTCCATTTACAATCGCTCGGCTGCCCCATTGAAGGCGACTGGCTCTATGGCCCCGCCCCCGCGCGGCCGGAGACTTTCGAGCGTCTCGCCCTGCACGCCCGTCAAATCAGCGTGCCCTTGTATGAAGATAAACCGCCCGTCGTTATTACGGCGCCGCCACCGGATCTGATGCGTTTTTAAGCTTGGCTTCTTCCGCTTCCAACCGCCGGCGCGTGTCCCCCGGCGAGCCGGTTTTGCGTGAAATCAGCTGATAGGCCGTGGGCACGATAAAAATCGTGAAGAACATCGCGGACGTAACACCTGCGGCAATCACCACGCCAATCGTGGCGCGGGTTTCAGCCCCGGCACCAGTGGCAATAATCAAGGGTACCGCCCCCGCGACAGCCGTGACCGACGTCATGATGATGGGGCGCAGACGCACCCCCGCCGCATGAACAATGGCCTCGTCAAAATCCATCCCTTCATCGCGCAGCTGATTGATGAATTCGACAATCAGAATACCGTTTTTCGCCGCCAGCCCCACCAGCATAATCAGACCGATCTGCGTATAGATGTTCAAGGATCCGCCGGTAAAATATAACCCCAGCAGCGCCCCCGACATGGCCAAAGGCACCGTCAGCATAATAACAAACGGATGCACGAAACTTTCGAACTGCGCTGCCAGCACCAGATAAACCACCGCCAAACCCAGAACAAAGACGAAGGCCAGCGACGAGCCGCTACGCACGTATTCCAGCGACTCGCCTTTATAATCGATGGATGCTGTCTCGGGCAGATGTTCGCGCACCAAGCCTTCCAGATAACCCAGTGCCTCGCCCAGCGTATAACCTTGCGCCAGCGTGGCATCCAGGGTGATCGAGCGGATTCGGTTATAACGGTTCAGCCGGTTGCTATCGGCGAATTCATCGATGCGCACCAAATTCGACAGCGGGATCAGCCGTGCGGTGGTATCGGAGCGCACATAGATATTGCTGATATCATCGGGGGTGCGCTGCGCTTCACGCTCCCCTTCGATCAACACATCGTATTCTTCGCCGTCCTCGATATAGGTGGTGACCTGCCGCGAACCCAGCATACTTTCCAGCGTCCGGCCAATGGTGGTGATACTCACCCCCAGATCAGCCGCGCGGTCGCGATCAATAACAATATTCAGCTGCGGCGTGGTTTCTTTATAATCCCAATCAAGCCCCACCAGACCGGGGTTATTTTCCTCGATCTTCGCCAATAAAATATCGCGCCAGCTGGCCAGCTCCTCATAGGTGCCACCGCCGATGACAAACTGCACCGGCTTGCCGCCACCACTCACTAAGCCCTGACGCATGACGGGGAAGATCCGCACCCCTGATAAATCAGCTGTCTTGGCGCGCACTTCGTCCATGATATCCCAGCCTGAACGCCGTTTACCCCAGTCGTTCAGAATGACGATAAAGACCCCTGAGTTAAAAGATGACGATCCAAAGCCGCCAGGCGCACGCATGATCACGCGATTGACCTCGCCACTTTCGACATAGGTCATCAGGCGCTTTTCGATTTCTTCCATGTAATCCTTCATGTAAGAAAACGACGCCCCTTCCGGACCAGTCACGCTCACCGTGAAAACGCCACGGTCTTCGGGGGGCGTATATTCGCTGGGCACCTGGGTATAGAGCCAGACGGTCGCTGCCATCACCACCGCAAAAACGACAATAGCGCCGAGGGGCGCCGCCAGCGTGCGTTTTAACCCACGTACATAGCGACCCTTCATTTTTTCAAAGGCGCGGTCGATCTTGGCGGCAAAACCGCTGGGTTCCGAGCGTTTCAGAATTTTCGACGCGAGCATGGGGCAGAGCGTCAGCGCCACCAGCATCGAAAAAAGGATCGAGACCGCCATCGCCACGGCGAACTCCGAGAACAGCCGCCCTAAATTTCCTTCTAGAAAAGTAATAGGCAAAAAGACGGCCACCAGCACGATGGTGGTCGCCACCACCGCAAACCCCACCTGCCGCGTGCCGTAGAATGACGCGACCAGCGGATGCTCGCCTTCTTCAATCCGGCGATAGATATTCTCCAGCACCACGATGGCGTCATCGACGACAATACCAATCGCCAGAATAATCGCCAGCAGCGTGAGAATATTGACCGAATAATCGAGGGCATAGAGCAAAATACAAGTAGCCAACAGCGATACCGGCAACGTCACCGCCGGTACCAGCGTCGCCCGCCAGCTACCTAAAAACAGATAAATGATACCGATAACAAAAGTGACCGCGATAAACAGCGCGATATAGACTTCCTTAATCGCCGAGCGAATAAAGACGGACGTATCGTAGGATTGCTCGAGCCGTACACCTTCGGGCAAAGATTTGCCGATATACGCGGCCTCTGCCCGCGCCGCATCGACCACTGCAATGGTATTGGCTTTGGATTGCTTGATGATACCGATACCAACCTGCGAGCGTTGGTTGCCGCGGAACAGGGTGCGATCTTCGACCGCCCCTTTCTCGACCCGCGCCACATCGCCCAGCCGCACCAGATAGCCCTGATCACCGCGCGAGATGACCAGATTTTTAAAGTCATCCGGCGTGCGGTAGCTGCGCTGTAAGCGCACCGTGAACTGACGGTCGACCGACTCCACATCGCCGGCCGGTAATTCGACGTTTTCGGCGCGCAGCGCCGTTTCGATATCGGCCACGGTTAAATTACGCGCCGCCAGCTTTTGCCGGTCAACCCAGACCCGCATTGAATAATCAAGCCCGCCGCCAATACGGATACGGGCCACTCCGGGCAAAATCGACATCCGGTCTTCCAAATAGCGACGCGCATAATCAGTCAGCTCCAGTGAGTCCAGGCGATCACTGGTTAGGCTGAGCCAATAAATCACATCGTCGTTGCTGTCGGTTTTTTGTACCTCGGGCGGGTCGGCTTCTTCGGGGATATTGTCAAGGATACCCGAGACGCGATCGCGCAGATCGTTGGCAGCCGCCTCGATATCGCGGTTGATATCGAATTCGACGGTAATGCGCGAGCGGCCATCCTCCGACGTTGACGAAATATACCGGATACCCTCGACGCCCGAGATGCGGCTTTCAATGACCTG
>JAIXUW010000086.1 GCA_027483355.1 Alphaproteobacteria bacterium | reverse complement strand
CAAATCGGCCAGGACGTTTTTAAGGCTGTATTGAGGGCGATAACCTGGTAATTGTTGTTCGGGCGGAATTTGTAAAACCTTAGGTTTTCGGTTGGTATCAAGACCGTATTTTTGCGCCATATCCACATCACCTGCATAATATTTAGCAAAAGTCTGATCGGACCAATTTTGCAGATCGGCCGCGCTGTAATCATAAGCGCCATCTATCGTATAAGTTGCGGCTTTATTGTGGAGGTCGTGGGGCAGGGCGAGGGCTGCTAAAATAGCATCTTTAAAATCGTTAATGTGTACGGCACCTTTGACGAACCAATTGGCCCATTCAATAAAGTTTTTATAGACAGCTTTGTTCCAGCTGGGCACGAAGGCGCGGGGGCGCAAGGTGATATAATGGCAATCCGGGTAACGCGCGGCATAAGTGCGGACCATCTCTTCGCCCAATATTTTTGTGTGGCCATACAGACCATTGACGTCATCAACACTGGTCGAAGAAATAAAGATGAATTTTTGCACCTTGGCGCTGGCGGCCGCTGCCAGTGTATTAAGCGTGCCGGTGACATTCAGGTCGTGGAATTCGGCGGGGGTTTTTGTTTTTTCGTGAATGCCATGCCAGGCAGCGATATGAATGACGCAATCTACAGCCTGTATGGCTTGGGCCAACACATCACGGTCGGTGATCGAGCCTTGGAAAAAAGTGGTACCTTCGATTTTAGGTGGGGCCACATCTATGTTAATGACCTGGTGGCCCAGTGCCAATAAATCCAGTGTCAGCAGCGTGCCGACATCGCCCGAGCCGCCGGTGAGGAGAATTTTCATGGGCGATTGAGACTCCAGAGTTTTTCGGCTTTCTTGCCACCTAGTTTCGCCACGCGTACTAGAAAAATATCAGCTTTGGCTTTTTTTGTACCTTCGACCGGTGTGAGATATCCTTGCGATAAATCATCTTCAACTAGACTGGTTGGCAGGACCGAGATACCGAAACCGGCCAGCGTCATTTCTTTGAGTAGACCGGTTGAGGAACTTTCAAAAACGGTATGGGCGTTTTTAAATTTTTTACCAAGCACCGCGTCGGCGCAGGCATTCATGTAGGAGCCCTCGTGCATCAGCAGTCCAGTATCATCTATGGCGTGGCGGGCGCGCACGGCTATAACGCTATCAGAGCCGACCCGGTATTTTTGCAGAGTATCATCGGCGTAGCAGACGGGAACACCCTCAACAATCATTACCAGGGCAAAATCCGCTAACCCTTTTTGAAGGTCGTCCACCGCCGCCGAGCCGTTGCGATTAGTGAGTCGTATGGCAAGACCAGGTAGGGCTGCCTGCATCTTCTTATACCAGGCGGGGAAAAAAGTTTTCGACAGATACGATGGGGCCGAGATATAAATAGGTTGATGCAGCCGTGTCACCATGCTTTGGGTGTCACTTATCGCACGCTGCGCTGCATCGACGATGCTGAGAGCGTGGACAAGAAAACGCTCCCCCGCGGGGGTCAACTGAAAATTCCGGCTCTGCCTGTCGATGAGGTCGGTCGTCAGATTGATTTCCAAGGCACGGATACGTCGCGAAAAGGCGGGTTGAGTGACATGACGCGCCGCCGCCGCTTTTGAAAACGACTTGTGTTTGGCAAGATTGATAAAATCCGTCAGGCTTTCAATATCCATGGTTCAATTCTAAACGCGGCGCGGTGGCAGGGCAAGGGCACGTCTGACCGTTTCGGGTCCGGTGAAAGGAAAGCTCTGCCAACCCACGGTTTTACGAGCACTGTCCGTATTGGCGGTTTTGTCATCGAAATAATAAACGGTTTTGGGATCGGGATTGCCATAGGCAGCCTGGGCATGACGAAAAATTTCAGGATCCGGTTTGCGCAGGCCAATTTTACCCGAGACCACCACCTGATTGAAATGACCCAAGATAGAGGGGTAGGCGGCGGCCAATACATCGTAAGTATCGCCGTGCCAATTGGTAAGACCCGCCACCCGGTGTCCGGCGGCTGTCAGTTCGGCGATTGTCTCTGTCATGCCGGGGATGATACCCTCGATGGTTTTGATGAAATCACCCCGCACGCCATAGGCGCGGATCTCGTCGGCCCATTCTGGATGGATCAGTATTTTACGGTCGATGAGATCCTGGACATTGCCGCCGTTGGAATGTGAACGATCCTCGGCGCTGAAAACATGGGTCAGGAAATAGTCTAGTTCCGCGGCGCTGCGGCCCTGACGGTTGAAACGCTCGCGGTAAAAGGCCTCGGTGTCGGTTGTAAAAATAACGCCGCCAAAATCAAAGACGATGGTTTTCTGTTGCATGGTGTTTTCTCCTTTGTGCTGTGAAGCCCAACATGGCGGAGAAAGACTTTAGCGTCTAATGCCGATTTGTTATGAGTTATGCTGAAAATGATGGTGGCGGATGGGGTGAGATTCGAACTCACGGTAAGCTTACACCTACGCTAGTTTTCAAGACTAGAGCCATAAACCACTCGGCCACCCATCCAGCTGGGCTCTCTTATATCGCGCCGGATGGGCGGCGGCAATAAAGATTGCTTTGGTGCTTGCTATTTTTGTCACTTAATTTAACTATGTGAAGGGGTTAATGCTTTTTTTCGGCAGTCTTGGCGAGGGGAAATAAAATGAAAATCAAGCGGATGAATGGTATGGCGGCCGTTGTGGTACTGGCCTTGGCCATGTGGTCAACGCCCGCTACGGCCAAAGATTTTGCCAGCTGGCTGCAGCAGTTGCGTCGCGATGCGGTAGCGCAGGGCGTGTCGCAGCAAACGGTTGATGCGGCCCTGACCGATAGCCTGCAACCCATTCCGCGCATCATCGAACTCGACCGCAAACAGCCCGAGAAGACGCGTACCTTCGCCCAATACGTCGAAAGCGTGGTGAGCACCGATCGTCGTGATAAAGGGCGTACGCGCTATTTAAACAACAAACAACTGCTGACAGAAATCGGTGATAAATACGGTGTCGATCCGGCGACCATTGTGGCGCTCTGGGGCGTCGAGACCAGCTATGGCGCCATTACCGGCGGCTATAACATCATCAATGCCCTGGCGACACTGGCCTATGACGGTAGGCGCGCAGATTTTTTCCGCGCTGAGTTGATCAAGGCGCTGCAAATCGTCGATGGCAAGCATATTGATCTGGCCGACTTCAAGGGCTCGTGGGCGGGTGCCATGGGGCAATGCCAATTCATGCCGTCGAGTTTTATGCGCTATGCGGTGGATCATGACGGCGACGGTCGGCGCGATATCTGGGGTACCCAGGCCGATGTTTTTGCCTCCGCCGCTAATTACCTGGCCGAGAGCGGCTGGAAGCGGGGGCAGTCCTGGGGCCATGAAGTGCAAACACCCAAAAACAT
>JAIXUW010000005.1 GCA_027483355.1 Alphaproteobacteria bacterium | reverse complement strand
TATTTATCCCTCACCACCAAAGGGCCCGGTCAAACGCAGCATATTCAGCATCAGGTGAATGTACTGGTCCTGGCACACAGTGAGCAGAGCCATCCGCCGGTGGCGCTCAGCCACGAACATCTCGATTTCCGCTGGATAGAGATGGCGGAAATCAGCTCGCTTGCGTGGCATCCCGGCCATGATGCGCAAGCACGTATGGCATTTTTATATATTGAGCAGGGCGGGTCTTTGCTGCCGGTTTAATCGAAGCTGGCGAGTAGCTTATCGATATCGTCCTGGCTAATGGCCTTACCCGAAAGCTGTGGGCCATTGAGGAGAGCAGCATCGCCGCTACGGGTGTCTTCATGGGCAGCCATCGCCTTATCGGCGGCTTTACCGGCGTGACCCAGCGCCGTCAAAATATCGCCCACTTTTTGTTCGATATTTTTAAGCGCCCGGATCACTTTGGTGATGCGTTGACCGGTGATGTCCTGAAAGCTGCAGGCCTCGAAAATGGCGGTGGTTTCGGTGTTAATCGCCGCCTGCAAAGCGGGCGACGCGCCGGTCATTTCTTGTGCTTGCAAACGCTCGCAGGCATCCATGATGGTGCTGGTGGCGGCGGCGGTTTCATTGATCACGGCGTCCAGTTCGTCGTTGGCATCTGGGATATGCGTATGGCTGATTTCAATCGAGCGCAGCTGTGCCAATTCATGACGCAAGCCTTCCATGTAGCGGGCAAGGTCTCTCAGCTGTGCGTGCAACCCCTGATCATCATCACGGCTGACGCGGCTGACCGCCGCTTGCAGGATGTCAATGACTTCCTGTCGGCTATAGGGACGATCATCTGCCGGAGGTCTGCTACCCGTCATGATTAGAACTCGCCCAACACAGCGGTTAATTTGGTTTTCAGTGTGTCGGCGTTAAAGGGTTTAACGATATAGTTGTTGACGCCGGCTTCGCGTGCCGCCATGACGTTTTCGGTTTTGCTCTCGGCAGTGACCATGATGAAGGGCACCTTTGATCCAGAGCCGCGAATCGTTTTCAGCAGGTCAAGACCCGACATCGGCTCCATGTTCCAATCAGAAATAATCAGGTTGTAAGGTTTCTCGCTGATCTTCAGCAGTGCTTGCTGACCGTCGCTGGCCTCATCAATATTATTGAAGCCCAGCTGCTTGAGCAGGTTTTTAATGATGCGGATCATCGTCTGATAATCATCGACGACGAGAATATTCATGTTTTTATCGACGGCCACGTGGTTGTCCTTTGGGTCATGAATCGACGCTGCCAAGATGGGCCAGCGCCTGAAGACTATATTCTTAGAAAGCTTTTAATGAAGAGTAAATAACCCGACGCTTAACGGTGTCAGGATGTGATGCCAGCCTCTCGATTATGGTGCCGCGGGCTCAGCGGCCATGGGCTCGGGAAGATTGAGAACGGGCGATTCCAGAGCGTTATCAGCTGCGGGTGACGGGGCACCGGGGGCGCCAAAGGCAAAGGGATCAGCTGGCTCTGGCTCTGCCGCGCCGGGTAACTGGCGCTGTTCGGCTAGGCGAATGGTGACCATGCGGGCTTTTTCGGGGTCCATGCTGGCCAGAATAGGCGATAGGCGCCGTTCGTTCATACGGCTGACCACCGACAACAAGACATCAGGGTCGAGGGTATTGAAAATGGTGGCGGCTTCTTTGGGCTTCATCGCTTCGTAAATTTTGACCAGACTGGCGATGCGCTGTTCTTCGACTTTTTCTTGCGTGCCTAGCAGTTTTTCGATCTCGGCTTTGAGGCTATTCAGCTCAGAGAGTTTGCGGTCAACCTCCTGCTCGGCCGCCTTGAGCAGTGCGGCGCTTTCGCTGAGATTACGCTCGCGCAAGTCAAGTTCTTCGCGGCGCTTGGAAAGAGATTGCAGAATTTCTAGTTCGGTATTGCTGTATTCCCGGCCGTCCGTGGGGGCGAAGGCGGCAGCGGGTGGCGGCGCTTTATCGGTTTCTTCGGTGGCTACAGCGGGCGTTGGCGGCGCGGCGGCATTGCTCGTCGCGGCAGCGGGCGCTGCCGTAGCGGTGGCAGCGGGCGCTGCCGTAGCGGTGGCAGCGCGTTCAAGTTCGGCCGGGGTAATGGCTGGTGCATCCGCATCGACCGCTTGCACCGGCGCGGGGGTGTCCTCCGCCGTGGCGCTGCGGGTGACGCCACTGCCGTTCTCTTCAGCGTTCATGGAAAGGGCAAAAGTGGCGACATTCACCAGACGCAGCATAATCGCCACGCCGGCCACGATAATCAGCACCCCAAAAATATTGTTCGGACGACGCAAAAAGCGCGCCGGATTAAGGCGGCGAAGCAGGTTTGGCTTGGATGTCGTTGCGGGTGTGGCCATGTCCTGAATGCTTTTACCTTCGGTTATATTATATTTATATAGGGCAGCGCCGCGCAGCGGCGATACCCGGTTACGATTGGCGCGCTTTCAGCGCGTCGAGCAATTCTTTCTCTGCCCGGCTGAGGGGGGCGGCGGCCTGCGGCGCCGGGTCGGGCGTGGGGGCTGCCATGGCGGCCAGGTTGTGGCGGGCGCTGCCGCGGGTATTCTCGGCCGCATTGCCAAGCCGGGTTGCCAGACTGTCGGCCGCTTGGATCATGATATCCATTTCACTGGCAAGTTCGCGCCCCTTGTTGATTTTGTCCTGCAGTGTATCGCCGCTTTCGATGGCGGTTTCTCTCAGCGACTTGATAGCGCTCTCTGCCCGGGATGCTGCCACATTAAGCGCCGAGATGAGCGTCTCGAAAGCCTTGCGGTCGGCCTGCATCTGGGCAAAATCGCGGTTCAGGCGAATAGCCTGCAAGATGGTGACGACAAGCGCCCCTAAAATCAGCAGATCGAACAAAAGGCCAATAATGGGAGGCATTAAAGATCCTCATCCTCTTCGGGCTCGATGTATTCTTCGATGGAGCAGGCGATTTTGCCCTGCTTTTGCCCGACCTTGGCCATGAACATCGGGTGGTCGCCGACGCGCATTTCGATGAGATCGTTGGGCTGGGTATTCAGCAAGATAATCGAACCCGGCTGCATATCGACCAGATTCTGCAGATCAATCGTCGTCTCGCCCAGGATGGCAGAGAGCTGAATGTCGGTCTGGTACAATTCGCGCGTCAAGTGGGTTTCCCAAATGGTATCGCGGCCGAATTTTTCCCCCATGAACATCTGCAGCAGCAGCTCGCGGATGGGTTCCAGCGTCGCATAGGGGATCATCACCTCGATGCGGCCGGACCGGTCGCCCATATCGATGCGCAGACGGACCAATACGCCAGCGTTGTTGGCCTGGGTGATGGTGGCAAAGCGCGGGTTGGTCTCAATCCGTTCCAAACGAAAGGATACCGGCGACAGCGGGTCGAAGGCTGACGACAGATCGTTCAGCACGACGTGAACCATACGCTCGATCAGCTTGGTTTCGATGGTGGTATAAGGGCGGCCCTCGACCCGCATGGCCGAGGTGCCGCGGCGGCCGCCCAGCAGCACGTCAACGATGGCGTAGATCAGCGCCGAGTCGATGACCATCAGTCCATGATCATCCCATTCCTCGGCCTTGAAGATGGAGAGCATGGCGGGCAGCGGAATGGAATTGAGGTAATCGCCAAAACGCACCGACGAGATGTGGTCAAGGCTGACCTCGACGTTGTCGGAGGTGAGGTTGCGCAACGAGGTCGACATCAGCCGCACCAGACGGTCAAAGACGATGTCCAGCATCGGCAGACGTTCGTAGTTGACGAGGGCTGAGTTGATCAACTCCATGATGCCGGTGCGTGTACCGTCATCACCGCTGCCGTCAAAACCTAACAGGCTGTCGATTTCGTTCTGGTTTAAGATGCGGCCATCATCGCCGCCGGCGGCCATGGCTTCCCATTCGGCCAGCATAGCTGCTTCGTCTTGTTCCGGCTTGGTGGTGGTATCTTCGCTCATTGCACCAAAATCTCCTGGAAGAGAACGTCGCGAATGTTGATGTCCGGGGCGGCAGCGCGCACCCTGGTCAGCAGCTCGATTTTCATGCGGTACATGCCGCTGGAGCCGCTGAGGTCTTCGATGCGCAGTTCGCGCAAATAGGTCTGAAACTGGTCGATGACGCGCGGCAATATCGCTTCAAAGCGTGGCTGGTCTTCGGCTTTCTCGAGCTCAACTTTCAGCGAGACTTTCAAAAAGCGGGGCTGCTTGGCATTGGATGACAGGTTGACGATAAGGTCGGGTATGGCAAAGAAAACCCCTGGTCCCTGCGTCACCACGCTTTCGGCCAGTGTGACGGCGCATTCGTCGTAATGCTCGTCGCCTTCTTTGACCTCTTCACAATTGACCGGTTCTTTGCCCAGCAATTTGTCGATGGCGCCGGTAAAATAAGCAGCCGCACCACCGCCCAATACTAAGATCAGCATCAGCGCGGCGATAATCACCTTTTTGCTGATACCGCCCGATTGGCTGGCGGTCTCGACGGCGCCATCTTCTTCGCCGGATTTCGCGGCTCTCAGTTCACTGTCGGCCATAACGTGTGACGATGCTCCCCTGTTTTTTGCGCGACCCACCGATTTTACGGATTACGAGCGTTGCAAAAATCTCCTTATAACTACCCCTGCATCCATCGTGCCACATCAGGGGCCGCCTTGTCAGTTTTTTTCATTTTAACGTAAGGGGCTATGCCGGCGTTGCAGGCGGTGATTAGCGCCCACCCCCATCTTGACGGGGTAAAAATTGCCAGCCCGCCCGCTCATGATGCTTTTTACGTTCTTTTTATTGCCTGTGACGTGACCCGGAAAAATACTAAACTATTGATATTTATTAATAAAATGATCTGGCACGCTTTCTGCAAAGACATCAGTGGGTTCTAAGGCTGCGAACCGGACCGCGAAACAAAAAATGCGGACGACAGTGGCCACGATAATTGAAAGAGGTCTGCCATGGAAAATATTTCCTATATCGGCTTATCGCAGCAGATGGCGCTGTCGTCGATGATGAACGCATCGGCCAACAACATCGCCAACATGAATACGCCCGGCTTTAAAGGCCAGCGCGTCATGTTCGTCGACTACCTTAATAAAAGCCCCGAGGCCGCCCGCCGTGACGCCATTCACCAGGTGCTGGATTACGGTACCTATCGTGATACGGAACAGGGCGCGCTGCAGATGACCGGCAACAATCTGGACGTGGCGATCGAAGGCGATGGTTATTTCGTCGTCGGGGGCGCCAATGGCAATCGCTATACCCGCAACGGCTCTTTTTCACTGAACGCGCAACGTGAACTGGTCACCAAGACCGGCGAGCGTGTTTTGGGCGGCGGTGCGCCGCTGGTGATACCCGAAGACGCGCGTCAGATCACGATTTCACCTGATGGCTTTGTCTCGACTGAAACCGGTGAGGTAGGTCAGCTGGATATCGCTAATTTTGCCGATCCGCAGACCATGAACGAAGAAGGCGATGGATTTTACACGGCGGCGCCGGGCGTGCAGCCCGGACCTGCCGGTGAGGCGCGCTTTGTACAAGGTGCCGTCGAGAGTTCTAACGTCAACCCCATCTTAGAGATGAACCGCATGGTGGAAGTTTTGCGCGCCTACCAAAGCGCCTACCGCATGCTGACCAATGACCATGAACGTATTCGCGGCGCGATACAAAAACTGACGCGCGTATAACGAGACCAGATTAACCAAGGAGTAAACGAGATGTCCCTGACCCTTGATATCGGCGCCACCGGCATGCTGGCCCAACAGCTCAACGTCGATGTGATTTCGAACAACATCGCCAATATGACGACGACGGGTTACAAGCGTCAGCGCGCCGAGTTTCAAGATCTATTGTATCAAACCAAAGTGCGGGCCGGTGCCAATTCATCGGCCGAGGGCACCACTATTCCCGCGGGTATCCAGCTGGGCCTGGGTGTCAAAGCGGGGTCCGTTTACCGCGTCAATGAACAAGGTGCCTTGCAGGTAACCGGCAACGAACTGGATATCGCCAACAAAGGCGAAGGGTACTTCCAGATTACCCTGCCCGATGGTGAGACCGCCTATACGCGCGACGGTTCTTTCCAGTTAGACCAGAACGGCCAGATCGTTACCTCCGAAGGCTTCCTGCTGCAACCAGGCTTAACTGTGCCGCCGGATACGATTGACATCACCATTAACGCCGCCGGTGAAATTCTCGCCAAGATCGACGGGCAGATCAACCTGACCAACGTCGGCCAAATTCAGTTGGCGATCTTTGCCAATGACGCGGGCCTCGATGCCATCGGCGATAACCTGTTCCTGGAGACCGAAGCCTCGGGTGCGGCCATCATCGGCAACCCCAGTGAAGACGGTTTTGGCTCGCTCGAGCAGGGGGCGCTTGAATCATCCAACGTCAATATCGTGCAAGAGATCACCACACTGATCCAGGCGCAACGGGCCTATGAAATGAATTCCAAGGTGATCCAGACCGGCGACGAGATGCTGTCGACTGTCACCAATATGCGCTAAGCGCTAATCGTTTAACCCTGGGGAGGGCTTGAGAGATGATGATCACCAAACAAACCAAACTGGACCTGATCCGTCGCCTGAGTGCCGTTGCCATGATGGCACTGATGGTCAGCCACGCGGAGGCAGCAACGCTTAAAACCGAAGCATTGATTGCCGGCAGCAACGTGACGGTGGGTGATTTGTTCGAGGGTGTCGTCCAGCACGGCGATTATGCGCTGGCACCCGCCCCGCAACCGGGCAAACCCCTGGTTTTGCGTGCCCATGATCTCACCCGCGTGGCCGAGACGTTCAATATCGACTGGCGCCCCCAGACTGGGCATGAACAAGTGGTGTTAAAGTCAACCGCCGAGCCGGTGGGCCGTGACGAACTGCTCAAGGCTTTGCAGATTGCCGCCGCCGATATGAATACCGAGCTGCAATTACCCGATCATCTGAACCTGACCGCCAACGGCACGCCGCGGGTGGAAAACCTCAGTGTGGATGATCAGCGCCAGACCTTTACGGCGCGGGTGGCCCTTCCCCAGGCCGATGGCACCGCCCGGGTGGAGACCGTGACCGGCCGCGCCTTTACGCTGGTGCAGGTGCCTGTCCTGAAAACCGCGCTGCAGGCAGGCGATATGATTGGTACGGCCGATGTCGAGTATGTCACCCGCCGCCGCGATATGATCCCCGGCGATACTCTGCTCGATACCGGCCGCATTGTCGGTATGACGCCCCGCCGCGGTGCCCGTCTGGGTCAACCCTTGCAAGCCAATGATCTTGAATCGCCGATGATGGTTAAAAAAGGCCAGACGGTGACCCTCAGCCTTAAAAACGGTGCGATCGCGCTGAGCCTGCAGGGCAAAGCCATGCAAAACGGCGGCGAGGGTGATGTGGTGCGTGTCCTCAACCCCGCGTCGAACCAAGTGGTGGAGGGGGTCGTCAGCGGTTTTCAGACCGTGAGCGTGACGCCGCCCGCCGCCGTCCTCATGAACTAAATCGATACCTTAAAACCAAAGAACAATAAAAAAAGACCAACCGGAGTAATGAAAATGATCAAGATCGAAACGAAAGTCCTCACCAGAATAACGCGCCAGGCGCTGTTGACGACAGCAATTGCGGCGAGCCTGAGCCTGACGGCTTGCGGCAATATGAGCCAGCGCCTGTCGAACATTGGCAACCCGCCGCCAATGACCCAGGTCGCGCAGAATTTGCAGCAACAGCCTCAGCCGATCACCGTGCCGATGCCATCGCCCCAGATCGAAACGGCTGCCCCTAATTCCTTGTGGCAATCCTCGCGCCAGACCTTTTTCAAAGATCAGCGCGCCAATAAAGTTGGCGATATTCTGACCGTCATGATCGATATCGAAGATGAAGCCGACATGGAAAACAGCACCTCGCGCACACGTGCGGGCAGCGAGTCGGCGGGCCTGCCCAACTTCCTCGGCCTGGAATCGCAGCTAACCAAAGTGCTGCCTGAGGCTCTGAGCCCGGCTGAGCTGATTAATTTAGGCAGCAACTCGGCCATGGCCGGTGATGGCAAGATTGAACGCGAAGAGGCAATCAGCATGAAAATGGCGGCGATGATCACGCAAGTCTTGCCCAACGGCAATCTGGTCATCCGCGGCAGCCAGGAAGTGCGCGTCAATCACGAAAAGCGCGAATTGCAAATCGACGGCATCATCCGCCCCGAAGATATTCTCAACAACAACTCGGTCAGCTACGAGAAGATTGCGGAAGCGCGCATCTCGTACGGCGGTCAGGGCACCATCTCCGAGGTGCAGCAGCCGCGCTATGGCCAGCAGTTCTACGACATCGTCTTCCCCTTCTAAGCGGGCGAAACGATACCCCACCCTTTTTGGCACTACCCCTCGTTTCGAGGAACCCCACTACTCCCAACTTATCAAAGCCGGCGGTCCCCATACCGCCGGCTCTTTTTTCGCAGCGCACAATGCCATAAAGCTATACGGCGTTGCCGGTTTTTGCGGGTTGTGGCCTTCGGCACAGACATTATAATTGGCGGCATATTGGGTCGGCCCTAGGCGGCCATCATTTCTGTAGCCTCTCTGCGTGCATGAATCTGTAAGGACACATAACCATGACCTCTGCCGCCATCCCGACCGCGAACGCCCCTGTCGCCACCGGCAAGCCCACGCAGCACGACGGCCGCTGGATCTGGGAGCAAAGCTACCCTGATGACGTCAAGTGGCACGCCGAAGTGCCGGTGGCGCGTCTCGACAAACTGCTTGATGACGCAGTCGCCCAGCACGGCAAACTGACCGCCATTGATTTCATGGGGCGTACCTGGACCTATGCGGCCCTTGGCAAGCTGGTTAACGATGTGGCGGGCGCCCTGCAAAAACGCGGTGTCAAACGCGGCGTCAAGGTTGGCTTACTGTTGCCCAATACCATTTATTCCGTCGTGTTTTATTTCGCGACCCTTAAGGCCGGCGGCACGGTGGTGAATTATAACCCTCTCTATATCGAAAAAGAGCTGCAAGGCCAGATGGAAGACAGCGGCACCGATATCATGGTGACGGTTGATCTGGCCCTCACAGTCGATAAAATGGCCGAGCTTTTGGATATCCCGTCATTAAAAAAGCTGATCATCTGCCCGTTTGCGGCGGGTCTGCCGTTTCCTAAAAATCTGCTCTTTCCGCTGGTGAAGCGCAAAGATGTGGCAAAACCGCCGCGTCATGCCAAGGTCGAAACCTGGAGTGACGTGCTGCGCGACGCCGCCAAGCCGACGCCTGTCACCATCGACCCGCACAACGATATCGCCGTGCTGCAATATACCGGCGGCACCACCGGCATCCCCAAGGGGGCAGCGCTCACCCATGCCAACGTTTATGCCAACGTGCATCAGGCGAAATACTGGATGACCGGTGCCAAGGCGGGCGAGGATTCAATGCTGGGCGTCTTGCCGTTCTTTCATGTCTTCGCGATGACGGTGGTGATGAACTGGACACTGGCGAATGGCATGAAAATCATCATGCAGCCGAAATTCGATATCAATGAAGTTTTCAAGATCATCGACAAGGACCGTCCCAGCTTTTTCCCCGCGGTGCCCGCTATCTTTAACGCCATCGCTAACCATGCCGATGTGGGCAAGTATGATTTCTCTTGCTTGAAATTCTGCATTTCGGGCGGTGCACCCCTGCCGATTGACGTCAAGCGCCTGTTCGAAGAAAAGACGGGTTCTTACGCGATTGCCGAGGGTTATGGCCTGACTGAGGCCTCGCCGATCGTCACCTGCAACCCGGCGGGCCGTAACAAAAACGGCTCGATTGGTTTGCCCCTGCCGCAAACGATTGTCGAGATCCTCAGCCGCGAAGATGGCAAAACCATTCTGCCGACCGGCGAATTGGGGGAGGTCTGCGTGCGTGGACCCCAGGTTATGCAAGGTTATTACAACAAAAAAGAAGAAACCGATCTGGTGTTGAAAGATGGCCGTCTGCACACCGGCGACGTGGGTTATATTGATGATGAGGGTTACGTTTATATTGTCGACCGCATCAAAGATCTGATCATCGTGCGTGGTTATAACGTCTATCCGCGCGTGGTCGAAGAGGCGCTGTATCTACACCCGGCCGTCGAAGAATGCATTGTGGCGGGCGTGCCGGATGCCGAGCGCGGCGAGACCGTTCACGCCTGGGTTAAACCCGCGAAAGGTCAAACCGTGACCGAGGCGGAGCTGATGGCTTTCGTCAAAGACAAACTCAACCCGATTGAAGAGCCCCGCAAAATCATCGTGCGTGATCAGCCTTTGCCCAAAACCACGGTAGGCAAGCTGAGCCGTAAGGATCTGTTGATCCAAGAGGGTATTAAAAAATAAAGGACTGGTGCGCCTGTTGCCGCTTTGGGGTCGCTATAATGAAGTATGGAGAATGCTATGCAAGAAAACACCGCCCGCGCTGATCTGACCACTGCCGCCCCCGCCTGGGCCGCCAGCTATCCGCCCGGCCTCGACTGGCGCTTTGAGGTGGCGAACGAGCCGCTGTTCGCGCTGCTGGATCGCACGGCGGCCGTCTATGGCGATAAGCCGGCCCTGGTCTTTGCCGGGGTTGAATATACCTATGCAGATCTGCATGGCCTGGTGCAAAAGGCAGCCGCGGGTTTGCAGGCGCGGGGCGTTACCAAAGGCGTCAAGGTTGGCTTGTTCATGCCTAATAGCGGCTATGGCGTCGTCATGTATTACGCCATTTTGCGTGCTGGCGGCACGGTGGTGAATTACAACCCGGTTTATACCGAAGCCGATCTGGTCAAGCAGGTGGAAGACAGCGAAACCGATATGCTGATCACGCTGGATGCGGCACCCCTCCTTGAAAAAGCCGCTGCCCTTTTGTTGAAAAGCCGCATCAAGCAAATCGTCGTCTGCGCGGCGCGGGATAATATGCTGGCGCCGCAGCGCAACGACGAACTGGTGAAGGGTGTCGCCTATTGCTGGTTTGCCGATATCATGGCGGGTGATGCCACCCCCGCGCCCGTCACGATTGACCCCGCCAACGATATCGCCGTGTTGCAATATACCGGCGGCACCACTGGTGTACCTAAGGGCGCGGCCCTGACCCACCGCAATCTGGTGGCCAATGCCACCCAGATGGACACTTGGTTTCACAACGCTGTCCCCGGTGAAGACAGTATGGTGGCAGTGCTGCCGTTCTTCCATGTCTTCGCTATGACGGTGGTGATGAATATGCCGATTGCCAAAGGCTTGAAGATTTACATTTTGCCGCAGTTTAATCTGGGCGAGCTGCTGGATTTGATTGCCACGCAAAAGCCGTCTTATCTGGCGGCGGTGCCTACCATGTACACCGCCATGGTTAATGCCGATAAAACCAGTAATATTGATTTCTCTTCGCTGAAGTTCTGCATTTCCGGCGGCGCGCCGCTACCGGCTGAGGTCAAAAACGCCTTTGAGCAGAAAACCAAGGCGAAACTGGTGGCGGAAGGTTATGGCCTCACCGAAAGCTCGCCGGTGGTCACCATCAACCCCATCAGTGACAAGGCGCGGGCGGGATCAATCGGCCTGCCGCTGCCCGGCACCACGGTCGAAATTCTCAGTCTTGAGGATGGTGCGACATTGATGCCGGTTGGCGAAAAGGGCGAAGTCTGCGTGCGGGGCCCGCAGGTGATGCCTGGCTATTACAAACGCTCTGAAGAAACCGCGCTGATTTTAAAAGACGGTCGCTTGCACACCGGCGATGTCGGCTATATGGATGCCGAGGGTTTTGTCTATCTGGTCGACCGTGTCAAAGATTTGATTTTGGTCGGTGGCTATAACGTCTATCCGCGCAATATCGAAGAGGCGATTTATACGCACCCGGCTGTGGCCGAATGCATCGTGGCGGGCGTCCCCGACCGGATGCGCGGTGAGGCCGTCTGGGCCTGGGTCAAGTTGAAGGATGGGCAGAATTTGACCGACAGCGATCTGCGCAGCTATTTGCAGGGGCGGCTGTCCCCCATCGAAATGCCCAAGAAAGTCATCGTCCGCGACGAGCCGCTGCCCAAAACGGCGGTTGGCAAACTCTCCAAGCGCGATCTTTTGCTACAAGAGGGCATCAAGAAGTAATTTATATCAATTACTTAAGCCTATTATCTTGTAATTGCCATAATACAGACATAGACTAGAGCTATGCAACACACCGATTCGCACCTTCATACCGGCCAGAAACCGGTTGCTTTTGCCATTGCCACGCCCCGTCAAACATTGCGTGACGTCTGGGCCAAATGCGCGCGACGCGCGGCCGCGGTGGCGGTGGCGGCGGCGGCGGCGGCTTTTGCCACGCCTTTTAATGCGCAGGCGCAAGGTTTTCTGAATGTGGACGCCCCAGCGACACCCGCGGCGGCAGATCCGATTTTATCGCTTGGCCCCTTGCGGCTGGATGTGCCGACTGTCGTGCAGTCTATGCGGCAGCCCTTTTCAACCCACAGCTATCTGGGCGATAT
>JAIXUW010000182.1 GCA_027483355.1 Alphaproteobacteria bacterium | reverse complement strand
TTCTTGTTCATAGCGGGCTCGGCCACATAGTTGGCCATCAAGTCGAAACCGGCTTCTTTAAAGAAAGGCGTGGTCAGCATCTCGCGGACAGATTTTGTGTATTCGGCGTCAACCGGCGGTACCAGACCCGCCGTATTGAAAGACAGCCAGGCTTGATTGCTGACATGCGCCATATAAGGAACGGCCTTGCGGCCGCCGGCGACGACCTGTTGTGCGCAGACAGCATGGGCCGCGCGCACGACCGGCATGACCTGGCGGGTGTTCTGACCCGCCATATCAATCGCGAAAATGATTTCGCGGGGGCCGGGGGGCAGGGGCGCCTTGGGTGCCTCGATCTTGAAAGCCTTGCGGACCATTTGGGCGGCGCGGTCATAATCGGCCTGCTTGGCGGTTTTCTTGGCGGCTTTGGCGTTGAATTTATCGCGCAGTGACGCCATGTCGGCAATGGTGAGGATCGCATGTAGCGGGGTTTTGCTGTCCAGACCGAGATTTTCGACCCCATTATTAAAGTCTTCAGCCAGTTTTGGCGCTATTTCGACGATGCTTTCGTCCAAATCATAGGTTTTCAGTACCTGTTCGATGCCTTTACCGATTTTTTTGGCTTTTTTCGTGGCTTTTTTGGCCTTTTCAGCCTGTTTTTCGGCTTTGACAGCCAGTTGCGCCAGGACGGTTTCGGCAGCGGCGGTATCCAGGGGGGCTTTGGGGGCGTCAGACATGAGAAAGGCCTCTGAAAATAAAGGGGTTTTGGAAAATGCTGGCCGACTTTAGACCGGGCGCGCCGAGTCTGTCAATATGAAAACGCCCCAGCGGCGGCCACGTAAAAACTGCGCCGCAAAGCCCCGTCATTATTGACAATATTGAAAAGGGGCCGTAGTTTCACGCCTACTTGTGGACAAGAGATTCCCGACCGGCCATTTTAGCGGGTCGAAGGGCTGTTGCCGCCGACGACATTTTATACAACTGGAACACTGTCATGAAAAAGACCGCCTCGCTCAAGTCGCTCAAGTCGCGCGACAAAAACAACAAAGTGGTTCGCCGCCGTGATGGCAAAGGCAAAATGCGCCTGTACGTCATCAACAAGGAAAACCCGCGCATGAAAGCAAAGCAGTAATCATTCTGCTTTGTCTGACTGAATTCGTTTTTTCCGTCGCATCATTTTAGCGCAACCCGGAGCCCCACACCATGTTCGCAAACCTGCTTGGCCTGATGTCCACCGACATGGCGATTGATCTTGGCACGGCCAATACCCTGGTCTATGTGCGCGGGCAGGGCATCGTGTTGAACGAACCCTCGGTCGTCGCCATGGAATTCGTCGATGGCCGCAAGCGCGCCCGCGCCGTTGGTGAAGATGCCAAGATGATGCTGGGCCGCACGCCCGGCCACATTCTGGCGATCCGCCCGTTGCGTGACGGTGTTATTGCCGATTTCGAAGCGGCCGAATTCATGATCAAGCACTTCATCAGCAAAGTGCATAACCGCCGTTCGTTTGCCTCCCCCCGCATGGTTATCTGTGTGCCCTCAGGTTCCACCGCCGTTGAGCGCCGCGCCATTCAGGAATCGGCAGAATCTGCCGGTGCCCGCGAAGTAAAACTGATTGAAGAGCCGATGGCGGCGGCGATTGGTGCCGGCCTGCCGGTGACGGAGCCCACCGGGTCGATGATTGTCGATATTGGTGGTGGTACCACTGAAGTCGCTGTCATCTCGCTGGGCGGTATCGTCTATGCACGGTCGGTCCGCGTTGGTGGCGACAAGATGGATGAGGCGATCATCAGCTATATCCGCCGCACGCATAATTTGCTGATCGGTGAATCAACCGCCGAGCGCATCAAAAAAGAAATTGGTTCTGCCTGCCCGCCCGAAGACGGCGAAGGCCGTCTGATGGAAATCAAAGGCCGCGATCTGATGAACGGCGTGCCGAAAGAATTGGTCATCTCTGAGCGGCAAGTAGCGGAAGCTTTGGCCGAACCCGTTGGCGCCATTATCGATGCTGTTAAGGGTGCGCTGGAACACACCGCCCCTGAACTGGCCGCCGACATTGTGGACCGTGGTATTGTGATGTCGGGTGGTGGCTCGCTGCTCTCGAACCTTGATTACGTGTTGCGCTATGCGACGGGCCTTGCTGTTACCGTGGCTGATGATCCGCTGTCGTGCGTGGCTCTTGGCTCCGGCCAGGCGCTCGAGAATCGCAACGCATTGAAAGGGGTCTTGGTCAGTATGTATTAGCCCACGAGAGGTTTCTACTGACCCCTCCCCAGTCGCTTTTAAAAAACCCCGCCCCAACCGGCGGGGTTTTTTATATCAATCTTAGGGTGCGGGGCGGCTGATCTTGACGCTGCCCATTTGATTGACAGAACACGGCATTCCGGCATAATGGGCCAAGATCATTTTGTACAACCGGAGATTCCCTTCATGAAAAAGAACAAAACCTCGTTCTTCGAAAAAATGGATATCGGTGGATATTACCTCAATCTGACCGGTGCGCTCGCGCATGGTGCGCTGGGGGTGGCGGCGGTTGTGTGGGCGGCGACGTCGCTGGTTTTTGGCGTGCCAGGCGTGGGGCTTTTGGCGGGACTTGCGGCGGGCAGCTTGGCGGTGAGTGGCATGATGCTGGTCATGGCCAATAACTATGATCGCGACCGACAGCGCCACAACCCGTTGCGTCCGCAGCCGGTTTTCTATGAACTGACGGCGGCGGCGGGATCGTTGGCGCGTCTGCCTGTGCGGGGTTTAAGCCGGGTTTTTGGTCGAACGCTTAAGGATTACTTCAACCCTATCGCGCATTTCCGCCAGATCGATACCGAACCTGCCGCGCAGGCGCAAAAAGAGACGGCGCCCAAGAGAAAAGGTCCGGTGGTTTAAAAGAATCGAAGACAACACAAAAACCCCGCCGTGCCCGGCGGGGTTTTTGTTTGTTTACAGCGGGTAAAAGCTGTCTATTTTCAATATCCTATTTGCCAATCTTCAAAAAACCCTGTTATACTTATGGGAGGGATCGCTGCGGCTGCCTTTATGACGTGCCGCAGCAAAAAACCGGGTGGGAAGACTTGGTTTTGACGGATAAAGAGGGGCACATCGTGGCGCGTCGCCGCACGCAATCACCGCTGTTTACCACCATGAGCCTGCGCGGTATGCGTTTTGGCATGACGCCGGCCGTGCTGATCTTGCTGGCGCTGACGCTTTTGGCCGTGCATCGCTCTGACTTCGTGCCGCTGGAAGGCATGCGGACGGCGGTGACCGATGCCGTGACCCCGATCTTGTCCGGGGTGACCGCCCCCTTTGCCAAGGCGGCCGACAGTTTCGACGGCGTCAATTCGCTGCGCCAATTAAAGGCCGAGAACATTCGCCTGACCGAAGAAAACGCGCGGCTGACCGAATGGTATGAACAAGCCCTGAAAATGCAGGCGGAAAACAAATCGCTGCGCGATCTGCTCAACGTCAAGGTCGACCCCGAGATGACTTTTGTCACCACCCGCGTGGTCTCGGACCCGGGCGGGTCGTTTGTGAAATCGGTGCTGCTGCCAGTGGGTCGCACCGATGCGGTGCAAAAAGGTGCGGCCGTGATGTCGGGCCATGGCCTGATTGGCCGCGTCATGGAAGTCGGCCGCCATTCCAGCCGCGTACTGCTGATCACGGACCTCAACTCGCGTATTCCGGTGATGGTGCAAAACACCCGTACCCGCGCCATTCTGGCAGGAAAAAACAAAGATCTTTTACAGCTGGAACGCCTGCCGATTGATTCCGGCCTGACGCTGGGGCAACGCATCGTCACCTCGGGCGATGCCGGTTATTTGCCGCCGGATATTCCCATCGGCACCATCGTCGCCATCAGCCCCGACGGCGTGCTGGTCAAGCCGTTGGCTGATATCGATGCGCTGAGCCATGTGCAGGTGGTCAATACCGACATTGACCTTTCCATTTCTACCGGCAAACTTGATTGATATAAATGGCTGGCACAGTCTGCCGCTTTTGCCGGGCAAAAGCAGCAACCGTCGCAGGCGCGTTTCTGAAAGACGCTGAGGCCGTATGGCATACAAAAGGTCAAAAGATGGTTGGCGACAATCCTTCACCGAGAGCTTCGGGCGGACAGGCCTGACGCTTTTGATCGTTTTTGTGCTGATCATCTTGTCTATTTTGCCCCTGGGGCTCGAAGGCTATGGTGAAGTGCGCCCGGCTTTTGTGCTGATGGCGGTTTATTACTGGGCGATTTATCGCCCCTATATGTTATCGCCTGTCGGCACTTTTGCAGCCGGCCTGGTGCTGGATTTATTGACCGGCACGCCGCTGGGGATGCAGGCACTGGTGCTGGTTTTGGTACGCACCATCACCATGACGCAGCAAAAATTCATGCTGGCGCAAAAATTTGGCGTTATGTGGGCGTGTTTTGGGTTGGTGGCCCTGGGTGCTGGTTGCGCGCAATGGTTTATTTATAGCCTGATGGACTGGCAAATGGCGGGCATCAAGCCGGTTGTGATCTCGGCGCTGCTCTCGACGCTTTTGTTTCCGGCGATTGCGCT
>JAIXUW010000098.1 GCA_027483355.1 Alphaproteobacteria bacterium | reverse complement strand
TCGCTGGTCATCGTGTTTCTCCTGATTTCTGACATGATCATACGCGAGGGGCTGACCCAAAATGAACCTTTAAAGTCCCATCAATAGCTGTCTTAAGATATGATAATGTATAGTTCTGAAACTTCCGTGGTGGGCTTGGCAATAGGAGCAGCATAAGCAGGGCTTTGAAAAGTCATGGTAAAAATAAACGTTAACAAAATGCCAACACCAGCAATTTTCGACAATAACGATTTGTAAACCGTCTGGGCCTCTGTGCCCGCCCGCCAGTAAGATAACTCTAAAAGGGCTTGCTCTCGCGTGATGTCTGCAAGGTCGGCAAGTTTGATCATGGTTGCATCGGTCGGCAGAGACTTACCAGCCCGCCATATTGCCACCGTAGAAGGCGAAACGCTCAGCACGCGGCCCAAGTGGCGGTCAGATTGGAGTTCGTTATTTTCAATCGCGCGATTAATGTAGGCTTCAAGCGTCAGCATTTTGAACCTCAAAAAGTTAGAGTGACTGTTCTTTTTTCATCAATCAGTATCGGGCAAGACACTGACACCCATGCAGCTGTCTTTCTCTCGCTTGAGCACAGGGCGGTTACCGCTTTTCCTTTGTAATTACCGTGCAATTCGCCAGACTGTTGCGCTGCTAAATTGCCCCTTAAAACCTCTTGCCCGTTGATCCAGACCACAAGCTCGTTCGTTTGGTTGTATGTAAGCCATTGCCCAAAATCTTGGCTTTGATTAAGGGTGCCTGATATGCGCAAATCCTCTTTACCCAACACATAATTTTGCGTGGGGCTGACGTATGGTTTTGAGACGCAAGCGGCAAGTAAAAGCAGTAAAGTAGCGGCGATTAATTTAAACATATTCAAGCCCTCCGATTCCCATATTTGTATAGTGCTAAATAGCTATTGACAAGGCCTTTAATCAGAAATTAACTTATTGCCAAGTGCTGCATAGCATTAGCACCCCGATCATGGGGAAAAAACAGTTAAAAAGGCCTTAAAAAATGCAAAAAGAACTCGAAAATTACGCCGTACAGGGCGGCACTGACCCCCGCCTAATCCCGATTTTAACCAGCATTGTGACCGCCCTGGACAAGCTGAACGAGCGCACCGGCAAGCTGGAAGCGGCTGAAAATCTGGCGGTTCAGTCCGCTTCGCAAGCGGACCTCGAAGCAATTGATGATGGTTTCCGTGCGCTTGCCCGGCGCTTGGACGCGCTTACGGTCGCGGTTGACCTAAAGTTTCAGTCGCTTGAAGCAGTCGCTTCGGAAGCGCCAATAAATTCACCGGAACCGACCCCAAGCGGGGAAGGTGATGCTACCCCTCAAGGCGAGGTGGTTTAAGGCGAGTGAGGGGGAGGGCTTCGGCCCTTCCCCTTTTTCATGATTTTTTCAAAACTTGGGGAAGTTAAGATGTCAAGATGGTTCAAAATGCCCACGGGGGCGGGACAGAATACCGATCTGGCGATCATCGCCACCAAAACCGGAATTTCAAAGCCGGTGATCATCAGCAGTTTTTTGATTTTCTGCGAACTGCGCGAAGCGGGGAAGCAACGCGCCGAAATCCTAGAATTGGCGGCTTTCATGCTTGGTGAAGCGGAAAACACGCTTGCCGCCGCTTGGGACGCCATGGAAGCGCGGGGCGCTTTGCCGCTTCACGACCCTGAAAATCAGCCCTTAAGCGCGGCAGAGCGCAAACGCCGCCAGCGGGAAAAAGACAAGGGCGCATATGTGTCACGTGAAAGTCACGTGACCGTCACTGATACGCAAAGTGACAGTCACGCCGTGTCACGCTCTAGAGAGACCAGACCAGACCAGAAAGACCAAAGAGAGAGACCAGACCAGAGCGCGGGCGTGACAGTCCACGCCCCGGCGCGGTCGGTCGGGTCTTTTTCGGGTTTTGGGGTGGTCGGGTCGGTCGGGTCAGGTTTCGACGTCACGCCCCATCTGCGCGACGAGGATTGGGCCGAGATGCTTCATGTCGCGCCCGGTTGGGATCGCAACGAACTGGTGCGGAAGTACAACGCGCACGTGGCATCAAACCCGCCTAATCACCCCGGCCCAGCTTTCCGTGGCTGGCTGAAAAAATTCGCTGCAGGGGCGGGGGCCAGACCCTGATGCAAAAGCATTTCCATGACGTTTTTGAAATCCGCTTCGGCTGGAAGCGCTGCCATGGCGCTGCGGTCGAGCAAGCGAATGAGACGGTTTTTAGCGTAAGCGCGAAGGGTATTTTCTTCGCGCTTATGCGCGTTGTCGAAGCGATGTCCGGTGTGAAAACAATCAAGGCTCTTGGGGAGAAGGGCGCTATGGATGAGGGTCTCGCACGCTGAATTTAGATCGGTCCTGACCGAACTCGGTATGACGACTACCGACTTTTGCAATGTCGTTTATCAAGAGACAGGCGTTTGCTTTACCGATGCGCATATACGCGCATATCTGGCAAAGGAAGCGCGGCTAAGCAAAAGCATGAGCGCAGTGGTGCGTCTTGTGCGGACCATTATGCGCGGAAGGAAATCTAATCATGCTTGAAGACGTGGTTAAAAACGATGTGGCGGCCAAAATGCCGCCCTCACAAGGTGAGATTGAGCGTGCCCAGGCATTGCGAAGCGATGCAGAGCAAGCTGTGCAGGATGCCCCGCCAGCCCTTGAAGACACCGAACGCGCAGAGCGGCAAGCGCGTATTTTTGCAAGGCGCATGGCCAAGACCCTTAAGGGCATGACCGGCGATGATGTGACACCGGACGAAGCCGAAGAGATTGCCGAGATCGGCGGTGCCCTGTTTCGCGGGTTACTGAGAATACCATTCGGCTCAGCGCTGGGTGGTATGATCGTGGCAATCTGTGTCGCCGTGCCGTTCATCCCACGCATTTTAAAATTCACCGCCAAAAAAGAGGAGACCAACACCAATGCCGTATGACGTTTTATTCACCATTTCTTTCATCTGCGCCCTTGCGGTCGCGTTCATGTGCGGCTTTTCGCTGGCGCTATCGGGCGTTCAAAAGGCGCGTCAAAAGATGATTGATGATGCCCTGACACTTGTTTCAAAAATATTTGGAGGTAAGACACATGATAAAAACACTGGCCGCCATGGCGGCGGCGCTGGGGGCACTGGTGGCGATCAAGGAAGTAGCGGAAGCACCTTTGTATCATCCGCAGCCCCAGCCCCTGCCGACGACGACGACACCCGCGCCGCCGCCTGACAATACGCCGGTGCTGATTACCGATGAAGAAGACGCCAAGGAAACGCGGCGGCAGCGTATGCGTGAACTCGGCCGTAAAGGCGGTAAAAAGCGCGTCGAGAATGCGCGAAAGAAGAAAGAGGCCACCGATGGCAGAACACCGGCATAAAGCCCTCTATGGCACGTCTGGCAACGGTAAAAGCACCATAGGCAAGTTGCTGGCGGGGCTTTACCTCAAAGCCGGGACACCTGTCATCGTGTGGTCGGGCGTTTCTGATCGGTCATGGCCAAAGGGTTGCCATTACACCGAAGACATTGCAGAGCTTGAACGCTGGCTTGCTGATCCAAAATATTGGGGCAGCGTGGTGATGCTGGACGAATGTGCTTCGCTGTATCCGAAGATAAAACACGCCACCCACCCGTTTATCTGTAGCCTTTTCACCAGCGGTCGGCATCGAGGGCACGTGGGCGTTGCGATCACGCAAAAGCCAACATCTATACCCCTAGAAGTGCGGCTTAATATCTCGGAAGTTTTCTGCTTTAGGCTGGGTAGCCGATATTCAGCCAAGCAAGTCTGGGAAGACACCGGCGAGAAAAACATCAAGGGTGCGCCCCTCTATGAACACATTGTCAAGCTGGAAAAATTCCATTATTTCCGCATCCTGACAGACAAACTTGAAGCGTATCGCATCGTTAAAAAGGGTAGGGGCTTCACGGTTCCGCTGTCATTTTCGCTGTCATTTTAGCTGTCAGTAAGGAATTTTTATTCATGCAAGCCTGAGAAGGTATCCGCAATTGTGCGGCAGTTAACACCTTTCAAAAAAGGCTTTCTATGAAACTCGACGTTAAATCCATCCTTGTTGGTGCCGTAACGACCGCGCTTGGCGTTGTCGTCTTTGTGCCTGTCCTTCAAAATTTGCGCGCCCGTATTGGCGTTTAAGGAGGACTGAACATGGCTTTTGAAGTCAATAACCTCTACAGCAAGCGTTTTTACTACGAAGCTGGCGCAACCCAAGTCTATCAGGTGCCCAAAGGTAACCTGTTTTCGGACATGGACCTTGACGTTAATCTTGAAATTGATGTCGTAACCAACACTGCATCTAATGCCCCAGACTTTCAGGTGGCCCGCGCCATTCAAAAGATGGAAATCTTCAAAAACCAGACTTCTATCTGGTCGATGTCAGGTGAAGCGCTTGCCGCGTTTTTCCTGTATCACCGTGGCGCACAGGCCGCCGCCAACGCAGCCCTAGCGGGTGCCGTGGCGAACAACGTGCAAGGCCGTATGTTCTTGGCTTGCCCGTTCGCGCCAGAGGATGCCGCAAACCCGGCAGACTATGCGATGGACACTCGCGGCGACGACTACGAAATTCATATCACGTGGCGCAACCTTGCCGCGGCCGGTACGCTTTTCGGCACGGTATCGGGTACCATCACGGCCAACCAGGGCGAGAACTATATCGACTTGACGCTGACAAAGCTTTCTTTGCGTCCGTCACCGGATGGCTCTTTGGATAAATATTCCGACCCCAAATTCAAGCCCTTCATGCGTGGCCTTCGAGAGACTGTCACCGACATCACCGCCAATTCTTCGCTGATGCCTTTCGATATCTCGAAGTTTAAAACCTATCGCCGCATCACCATGTGGGCAACCCACTTGGCCAACACGCTGCAAGAGGTAGGCGAAAACGACATTCTCAGCGACAAAATCGTGCTGAAGGATACGCAAGAGCATATCTATCACACGGTACAGGCAAAATATCTGCGCGAAAAAACCTCTCAGCAATGGGGCGTTGGTGCCAACCTAGGCGCGGGTATCTATGACTTGCCGCTGACCCGTTTTGGCAACCTTGTCGATCAGATCGTCAGTAACCAAGCGATTGAACTGATGCTGTTGGCCGATGTGACGAAACAGGCGAACGCAACAAAGTTGCACCTGATTTTCGACACGACCGAGCGCGCTTAATTAACCCCCAGCCAGAGGGCGCGGTCTAACCGCCGCGCCCTCAATTAGGGATAACATGGCTACGAATAACGCATTTTCCTTTGGCGGTTTTTTAGACGCTTTCGGCAACAACACCACCAAAGCGCTCGGCATCTGGAGACAGATTGACGATGCGCGGGACGATAAAAAGCTACGCGCCAAGGAACTGGACAACCAAACCAAGATGCTGTCGGTGCAAGTCGCTGAACAGCAAAAAGAGCGCGAACTGGCCACGCTTGATGCCGCTCGCAGTATCGCCTTTCAAGACAACCTTTTCAAAGTGATCAATATTGCCGCGATTGCCGGTTTAGCCGGTGTGGGTGGCTGGGCTGTAGCGAAAGCCATCAAAGCTTTCCGGAGGTAAGCCATGGATCCATTATCTGTCCTTTCTGCACTTGGTGGACTTGGGGGGCTTGGCGGTGGCACCGAAGTTAAAACCAATCAGAAAACCAGTATCAGCTCTCAGCTGAGCCTTGCGATGAATAATCAGATTGGTGCCGGTTCATCGGCCCCGGCCAGCGGGTCGCAATCCTCGGGCGTAAACCAGAGTGATGAAAGCTACCCGGCTCCATTATCTGCTTTTGGTTCTTCGCCATCATCCAATCCCTCAGCCGATCTAAACAGTCTTTTGACTGGAAAAAGTGGCGTATCAAGCATCACAGGCAATAAGGGGCTGATGCTGGCGGTGGTCGCTGGCGGTGCTGCACTGGCCCTGTTTTTTGGCCTTAAAAAAGGGAAGGGATAAAATGGGACCTGTCATGATTGCAATGCTCTCAACGGGCGGTGCGGGTCTTGCTTATCTTAAGGGTAAGTATGATAGCTTTTTCGGCAAGTGGGGATTTGTGCCTAAACCGACTGTTGCACAATCGGTTTTCTCTTCGCCATACATTCTGGCTTTAACTGTTGTTCTAGCCCTAATCACTTTTTCGTCATTCAGTAAGATCGTTAAAGCAGTGAAGGGGGCCTTTAAGTAATGCCCTCGGTACAGCTGCGCCAAATTCAAAGATGTAAAGAGGTTGACGCGCATCTGTCCCGCATCAAAGGCAAGATGAGCGTAGATGAAATTTATCGCCAGCTTGAACTAGATGGTTATCTCTATGGTCTTTTTATTGGTGACGTTCTCGCGGCGGTCATGATCGTTCATTTTGTCAACGATAAAAGCGAACTTTGGGTTACCCATGCAGCGGGAGATTTTTCGCGAGTGGATTTGACTGAAATTCTGTTGGTGGCGATTGATCAGCTGGCCGGCCAAAATAAATGCAAGTCTATTGCTTTTATGACGCGCCGTGCGGGTCTGATCAAAAAGACAAAGAAGCATGGCTTTCTCATGGCTGAGACGGTCATGAGAAAAGCGGTTTAAATGAGTAGTGTTGTCGGAGGATTATTAGGCGGTGGTGGCGGTAGCAAGACAAGCGCAAACCAGAAAACAGAGGTTAACACGCAGGTTGATGTCAACCTGTCGAACATCATCGACCTGTCGGGTATTGCCGCTGTCTTCGAACAGCTTAAAAACGTTTTCCTGTCCAACGCAGCATCTGACGAAACATTTAAAAACGCCTTGTTGCAGCAAAACGCTGAAAACCAAGAAATCACAAAGCAGCAAAAAACACTTTTATTGCTGTCAACCGCTGTCGAAGCCGAGCGTAATCAGGAATTCGCCAATGCCAATAAGACTTTGCGAGCGGTCGCCATCGGTGGCGGTATCCTTGCCGCCTGGTATATTTTAAAGAGGTAAAGAACTATGAGTTTTCACAGCAAAAAATTCCGCGTTGACCTGTCGACGGCGCGTGATAACGCCCGTATTGACATTAAAGGCGGATTTGTGCGCGTGGTGGGCGCGTCATCTCCAACGGCACAATTTGACGTGGCGGTCGATAACAATATCGGCACCAATGACCAATTTACCATGCAAAAAACCGATGCACTCACATACGGGCCCGGCTTTGAAAAGATTTATATAACCAATGCAGCGCAAGCGAATGAATGGATTGAATTCGTCGTAACGCCATCAAAAGAAGTTTTTGACTTTGAAGTGGGCCAAGACTTTTTCGTCTCTGGCATTGCGGGCACCGTAACTGTCGAAGAAACTAAAGCAGAAACATTTGCCACCTTCCCTGATGTTGCATTGGCGAACGGGGTAGCTACATTACTGATTGCCGCCAGCACATCGCGCCGCCAGGTGCATATTTCCAATCTTGTCGCCAATGGCGTGCCTATCCGTGTCGGTGATGCGAGTGTAGGTGCTGCGCGTGGTGCAGAGGTAGGCATCGGTTCCACCTACATCATCGATACTTCTGATGATGTGTATGCCTTTGTCGGCAGCGCTGGCAAATCGGTTGGCATTTCAACAGTGAGCGATTAATCATGAAAAATATCTTCCAAAAAGCACTCTTTGCTCTTTTGGCCCTGACCTTTGGTCTGGCCACCGCTGCCCATGGCAGCAATATGTCGTCGTCGCCATTCTCTCTCTTGGGTCTGGCGAATACGTGGACAGGTGCGCAGACTTTCAGTTCAACTACTACTTTTAATGGCAACAATACTTTCCAGACAGGTACGACCAATTTTGCCAACGGCTTACAAGTCGGTGGCGTTGCGATCGCGCCTATTACTTCGGATACCTTTACGGTTTCGGGTACGTGGAATAAACCCGCTTCCGGGACTATCGCGCACATACGGCTCTGGGGCGGCGGCGCCAGCGGTGCAAGAGGTGCAGGAACGATAGGCGGCTCTGGCGGCGGTGGATATTATGAAGGATGGCACCTTTTGTCGTCACTACCTTCAAGCGTCAGTGTGACCGTTGGAACGGGCGGTGCGGCGCGGTCTACAAATGGTAACGGCAACAATGGCAACAATACAATATTCGGTTCCGTTGCAACAGCATTTGGAGGTAAAGGCGGTTCTATTGCCGGTCCTGCAGGTGCAGGCGGTGGAGCATCTACTGCCGGTGCCGCTGAAACAAACGGCACACCGGCATCAATTACAAACGGGGCTAGCGGATCAGGCGGCGGCGGCATAGCCATTGCCAAGGAAGGGACGATAAATCTTGGCGGCGATAGCAATTATGGCGGAGCGGGCGGTGGAACCGTAGGCGTAGTGGGTGGAAAATCTATCGGCGGTGGACATGGAAACACTACGGCAGGTGGAAGCGGAATAACACCGGGTGGGGCAGGTGGATCAGTCGGTAGCGGCAATTCGGGCGCTGGCGGCAACGGTCTCGCTATCATCACTGTGTTTTAAGAGGGCGTAATGGGATTTTTATCAAAACTGAAAACTTTTGTTTCGTCACTCTTATTGCCGATTTTTGACTATGGCGTCAAATACGGCCCTTTTTTGGAGACAGTAAAAACAGCTATGCCAGCATCAAACACGCCGAAGGGTTACACCGCATGGGTAAAAGGCAATGATGTCGATGTGATCGCGAAAACGCTATGGGGCGAAGCGCGTAGCGAGGGGGAGCGCGGGATGCAAGCGGTCGCCAACGTCATTCGCAACCGCTGGCTAAAAGCCAATCGCGCCAGTAAGCGCGTTACATGGTGGGGCACGACCTGGCGCGGTATCTGTCAGAAGCAGCAAAACGGCACGTATCAATTTACCTGTTGGTCACCTAAAGACCCGAACCGCGCCAAGATGGACGCGCAGCGCCTTAATAACGGTGACGCTAATTTTACAAAGGCGGTTTTAATCGCGCAGCGCTGCATTGCTGGCGATTTGCCTGATCTTACAAACGGTGCGGATCACTACTATGCCACGTGGATTAAAAAGCCTTATTGGGCCGATGGCGAGACTTTGGTGGCCGCAGTGGGTTCGCATAGGTTTTATGATCTCGCATGACGCCTGTTGAAATTATCGGCCTTGTGCAAACCACTGTCTTGATAGGGATTTTTTTCCGTCTCGGCGGTCATGGTGAGCGCCTAAAGGCTTTAGAAAAATGGAGAGATGATTTTGCTCGGGTACCTAACAAAAGTTCGGCTTAAAACGCTTTTGATCACCTTCACCGTGGGTGCCGCCGCTATGGCGCTCTATGCGCGTGTAAAGGTGCGCGGTGGTGTGTGGCTAGGTATTCCGGATTTGCTTTCAAGCGTCATGGTCATCACGCTTGGCAGCCTTTTGTTCAACATAGTGATGACCAGAATAGCGAAATGGAGATAACCCCATGACCTTGATTGAAATCCTAGATATCGCGACGAAGGTGGTAACGGCGGCATCAGCGGTGGCCGCTGTAACGCCCACGACCAAAGACGACGGTATCTTGGCGAAGCTAAAATACATCATCAACTTTTTTGCCCTCAACGTGCTGAACGCTAAGCCAGCCGCCCCGGTAAAGAAATAACCATTAGGAGAATACGGATATGATCGCAACCCTGTTTCTGGCCGCATTGGCCTTCAACATCGCGGCCCACGATGGCAAATTTCCGAACCACAACATTAACCCCGATGTGGTGGCGGACTATTCTAAGCTGAACCGATAACCCTCAGCGGCCAGCTATAGAAGAAAAGCCCCTACGGCATGACCGTGGGGGCTTTTTTGTTGTGCGCCGGTAGGTGGGTGGCAGGGGGCCGCTTAAAGACCGCGAAATGGCCCTAGAAACCGTGTTTTCATGCACGCCAAAGCGCCGCGCTATGTCCTCATTCGTCATACCCAGTTGGACCAGCTTCAAAATGGCGCCATCGCGTTCATCCCGCTGGGCCCGGTCGCGGTTTCGTGTGAAGGTTTTCCACCAACCGGCCACGGTGGCCGGGGGCAAGCCAAGATCCCGGGCGGCGGCTTCAATCGCGCTTTCGGCCGAATTATAGCCCTGGGCGATATAGGCCAGCACGGTTTTGTAGCTGTCGGCCAGCTGATCGACTTTTGTCACACAGGCGGCTTGCATGGCGTCAATTTTTTGCAGCCGCTCGGCGCGCCGGCGCAATTCTCGGGCCATGGCATCGTGATAATCGGCCACGGCATTCAAATCGCGCCAGCAAAGCCGCTGGAAGGTCTTAGGCATTGAGGTCTCAGGTGTCGTGAATTGCATGGTTTAGCCCTCAACAGGTTGCGGGTGAAGGGGCCGAAAAGCCATGCAAAGCGCGTTCCAAAGCCTTGAAAAAGCGCCCAAAAAGCTTTCGTAGTAATGTGATAATGTATATTATGGAAACTAAATCATATTCTACAAAAGGGATACAATCAAATTGTTATCTATGAGCTTTTTTAGTCTATCCGCAGATCAACCTCACGCTCCATGTAAATCGT